>DATJKY010000520.1:0-6919 GCA_035490955.1 Terriglobia bacterium
GCTTAGGGCCACCACATACACGACGGCAGCCTTTTCGAGCGCCGCTGCTAAGGTATCAGTCACTCGTTCCTGATATGCGCGAACGTCCGCTGAGGCGAGATTCGGCGGCACCAGGACATAAGCGGCGCGCGCCCCGTCGAACGCCCTCGCCAGGCCCTCTGCGTCTATAAGATCTGTGGCGAAGGCCTCGGCACCCTTATGTACCAAAGATGCCAGCCGGCTGGTGTCCCGTCCAATTACACGAACCTTTTCCCGGTCCGCCAGCAACTTCTCGGCAACAACCCTTCCTGTGTTTCCGCTCGCACCGGTGACCGCGTACATGACCATACCTCCTTTGCACGATAACTTGGATGACGCAAGTCGCGCTGGGGTTCGGCACGCTGCAGGTGCGAGGCCAGGTCGGGGATGGGTTCGTTCACCTTGGAAAATGATGAAGGTCCCCTCACCTTGCAAGCGAAGAACGGCTCGTGTAGTGTGCTTGCGTGAAGGACGGCCTCGCAACGATGTGCGCCCACACCTTCCACATACCGTGAGACAGATTCCGGTGTTGACGTTCTGGCTAGGAGTGGAGCTGATGGCTGGTTGGGTAGCGCAAGAACCACTTGCTGTCGCACAGCCACTCAAAGTAGATCACGCCTCCGTCTGTGGCTCAGAACTTGAGCCTTTGCAACAGGCCTTTGCTGCGGCGGGTCTAAAGACCGACTACGGCGGGCCGCACGCTAATGGCGTCACGCACATGGCGCTACTCGGCTTTGAAGACGGATCGTATCTGGAGTTGATTGCGCCGCAGAAGCCAGGCGCGGTCGAAGGCTCGGATTGGGCGAAGTTCATGGCAGCCAATGCTGGGGCTTGTGCCTGGGCGGTGGCGGTTGGCGATATCGGCAGCGAAGTCGCCACGCTGAAGATGTCCGGGATCGAAGTGGCAGGACCGTTTCCGGGAAGCCGCCGGAGACCGGACGGTACTCTTCTTCAGTGGGAGACAGCCCGGGTCGGCAGCGGCACGCCGGGAGCGACGCTGCCGTTCATAATTCAAGACAAAACCCCGCGCAGCCTGCGCATGCAACCGTCAGCCAGCATCGAGGGCTCCGGTCTACATGGAATCGCGATCGTCGTGCTTGGGGTTAGGGATCTCGATGCAGGTATAGCACTGTTTCGGCGGACGTATGGATGGTCAGCACCAGCGGTGGAAGACCACAGAGAGTTGGGGGCCCGGATGGCACATTTTGCGGCGACACCCGTAGTCCTGGCCGCGCCCTTGGACAAGAGTTCGTGGCTCGCAGAACGGTTGGAGCGGTTTGGCGAGAGTCCGGCAGCGTTGTTGTTGAGCACGCAGCAGTTTGACGGGGCCCTTGAGCGGTTCAAGCTTCCCAAGGAAACACCCTGGTTCGGGCAGAAGGTTGCTTGGTTCAACCGCCAAGAGTTACGGGGAATACGACTGGGCGTGGTAGAGCAGTCGCGTCCCTCCCATGATGGCCTTTGGGACACGAACAGACCCAGCTCTTCTCTCCGTGTCCCTTCCGCGGTCGCCCGCCGCGATCGCACTCAGTACACTGAGTAGCTGGGCCTTCCCAGCCGAACAGGTGCGAAGTAGAATGCCGGTTGGAGGAACCCGATGTTCACCGCTACCGCCGATATGATTCTCCCCAGCACCGTCACCGGATCGTTTCCGCGCCCGCGCTGGTTCGACATGAGCCTGTGGGGTCAGCCGCTCGACACCTGCATGCTTGACGTCCGCTTCCGCGAGAAGTTTCAGGACGCGATGGCGGTCGTGATCAGCGACCAGGAGCGCGCCGGGCTCGACATCCTCACCCATGGCGACTTCCACGTCGATGAGGACATGGCGGGCCGGGCGTGGCACCACTACCCCCTTCAGCGCTGGGCAGGCCTCGAAGGGGACCACCTGCAGCCGGAGGAGACCACAGCACCGTGGCTCCACTACCCGCCCGGCACACTGCTGAACGAGATCTACACCGGCTGGCGTTGGCCGCGCGTTGTCGACAAGATCGAGCACCGGCCGCTCGATTATCCGAAGCTGTGGCGCATCGCGCAGGGAAGGACGCGCAAGCCGGTCAAGTTCGGTACCTGCTGCTCACAGGTGATGGCGCTCTTTCTGGATATTCACACGCCCCGGTACAAGGACAAGCGCGAGGTGATCTGGGACATGGCGGAGGCAATGAACAAGGAACTGCTGGCACTGCGCGCTGCCGGCTGCCGGTGCATCCAGACCGAGGAGCCGACGTTCCACTTTATGGCGAACACCTACGGCAAAGATCACGAGCAGGTGAAGTTCATGATCGACGCGTTCAACCGGGAGGTCCAGGGGCTCGACGACGTGGAGCTGTGGATCCACACTTGCTGGGGCAACCCCAACATGCAGCGTGTGATGGAGGACACGAGCTACGCCAACTCCATCGAGATTTACCTCGAGCGCTGCCGGGGAGACGTTTGGACAGTCGAGATGAAGGATCGCAACCAGCAGGATCTCGAGCTGTTCGAGCCGTTTAAGCACGATCTCAAGAAGAAGATCTGCATCGGGACCGTTAGCCATCGCACGCTTCAGGCCGACCGCCCTGAAGACGTGGCCGCCGAGATCCGCAAGGCGCTGAAGTACATCCCGCCCGAGCGCTTGATCCTATCGAGCGATTGCGGCTTCGGCCGTCAGGGCTGCAACCGCGAGATTGCTTTCTACAAAGCCACTGCGATCGCCCAGGGCTGCAACATTGTGCGGCGGGAACTTGGGTTGCCCACCGGGTACGTGCCCGCTGCCGATCCAAGGCTGCAGATCGATGTAGTGCCCGGTCGGGACGTCGCAGCTCCGGTCTTGCCCAATCGTTAGCGGCGAAGTAGTGCTCACCCACCGTCCACCGCCAACGTGAGCCTGGATGAACATACATGGCCACGCTTGGAATGCAGGTCGTCGGTCAGTGCCTGCATGAAACGGCGGTGGTAGTGGGAAGCTTTGGGATCGCAAAAACGCCGGGCTCTTTCGCGTGCGACCCAGGCACTAATGAGTGTCAGGGTCGCCGCGAGTCAAGCGATCGAGATCCTTGCGAGCGCGTTTCGCAAACAGGTTCTCGTTGCCGATGGCGGCGTTGATCTCAACGGCCTTTCGGCAATACTCGACAGCCTGCTTCCGGTCGTGCCTTGCTTCGGCCAGCAATCCAAGCGTGTCCAATGCGCGAGACTCCATTTCTTTCTCCCCTAACTGCCGAAGGATCACGAGCGCTTGACGTGCAGCATCCTCAGACTTATCGAGTTCGCCGAAATGCAGGTAGGCAAAGGCTTCAACCCACAGGCAGATTCCGGTCCATCTGAGATCCTGCTGACTCCTGGCAAAAGCTAACGCTTTGTCGGCTGTCTTCAGCCCCAACGAATTGCCCTGCTCGATGTACACGACGCTTTCGTCCGCGAGCACAACTTCTTCCACCCACGGAGCCGGTATGGCACCTTGCTGATTGATCGCCTCAGCTTCTTTCAACAAGGATAGCGCCTTGTCATAGTTTTGCTCGAGGAGATATCCATATCCCAAATCGGCTGTGGCCATCGCGATAGCGTCCACTTGACCGCTGCTCCGAAATTGGCGAAGAGCCGAGTTGAAGTTAACAATGCCGTCCTCATATCGTCCCTGTGAAAAATAGATGGCTCCGATACCGAGGCTGGCGTCTGCTTTCTGGCGAATGGTATCCACAGCTCTTCGAGCCGAGTCGTCGTCTGCCGGACTCTGGCTCACCAAGATGCCGCGCGGGAACTGCTGATCCAGCTTGTCGAGCGTGTCGCGAGCCTCCTGGAGGTAATCCAGCGCGTGTGCATAATCTCCGAGTTGCCAGTAGGCCCATCCCATAGCCTTCAAGACCTTTCCCTTGCTCAACAGGTCGGTGCTGCCGTGCTCACGCTGGAGAGCCAGGGATTCCGTGTATGCCTGCACGGCTTTGTCCAGGGGTCCCTCCTGGAACCTGATGTCTCCGACTGCCGCTTCGTCCTGGGCAGCAGCCTTCCAATTGCCTTCTGCTTTGTGCAACTCGTACGCCCGCTGATAGTGCGGTTCTGAGTCGGTCATTTGGTGGAGGTTGAAATATGCCGAGCCGAGCTTAAACTCCGTGTCTGCTTGGCCTGCCGGATTGGCGAGCGAGGTGTAGAGGTCGAGGGCTGCCTTGTAATGCTTCAACGCTTCGCCGAGTTGGTTGGCGGCTTCGGCATCCCGGGCTTGACGAACTTCCTTCTCAGCCTGTTCGAATTGCGCCTTAGCGAGTTTCTCTGACCGCGCTTCTTGTTGTTGGCGGCGATGCGAGATGACCAATGCCGGTATGAACACCGCGAGCAGAAAGATGGGGGCGGATAGGGCCAAAAGCCGGCGACGCCTTGCGATCCAAGTTCGGTTTGATTCCCGGATAGGCTGGATAAACCGATCGTGCGTGATCTCGTACCACAGGCCGCCAGCGCGAGGCTCGGCTCTGATCACATGCTCTTGCTCCAACGCTTCGACCGCGCTGTTGGGCACTCCCTCAGTTTGATCCTTGCCCCTATGAACGAGACCGCGGGTTCCATCGGACGTAATGAGCTCTGTGTCGAACCAATTCCTCAGTTTCTTTTCGCTCACCCGCGCTTTCCGGGCGGTAACACCGATCGCCTGGTCGTAAAACGAACGCAGCGCCTGGTTAACATCGGCAAATCTCTTCACATCGTCGGCGCTGAAAGCGCGCTTCTCCTTGGGACGATTCTTCCACAAATTCTGGCACACCACTTGTAAGTGCACGGGCTCGACAAATTCCCCTGCTATCTCCTGGACACCTGCGCCGGTTTGCACGTGCACTTTCCTTAAGTTGGCCACCAGGTCTTCCGCGACAGTCGCTTCGAACTCGTAGCCGGCCATTCTCAGAGGTACTTTGATTGCCTTAAGTGCCGAGTCCTCCCGAAGCCGCTCGAGGCGGTAGCGAATTCTGAGCGAATAAGGCAGCATCTCGGCGTAGGTGTCAAGTTCAGCCAGATGATCGTCGCGGATCACGATTAGCACTCGCAGGTCCTTGTCCGCCTCGCAAAGTCTGCTAACCTGCTGGACGAAGGGCTTGCGATCCTCCCAGCGCTCCGGGTGGTTGGTGAAAAGCTCCTCAAACTGATCGAGAATGAGGAGACGCGGTGCACTCGGCGCTTTGGCCAGCAAAGCTTCATCCAAGCCCATCTGGAGGGCCGTTTTCGGATCAAGGCTCGATCCTAAGCAGGTTGACAGCGCATCAAATGCGTAGATGTTGCGAATCTGTGATACGTCAAGACCTGGGGGCACTTGGCCGCCGACTCGCGCGGTCGGGTAGGGATCGATACCTTCACCCGCCAACAGCGGCAACAAACCCGCATTCACCAGGGAAGTCTTGCCCGACCCGGAATGGGAGTGAAGTACGACCACCTGGTACGCCAGGACCAAGTCTCGAACGTCGCGAGACTCCCGTTCGCGACCTTGGAAGATATCGGACTCGCCGGGTGCAAAGGGTCGGGGGCCAGGAAACGGCTCAGCGATGGTCGGGGCTGGCTGCGCTTGACTCAACCACACCTCCAAGGCGCTGCTGCAGTTCGCGAGCGAAGTCGTCAGCCGGTCCCCAGTAAACCTGGAGATTCAGTGTCCAATTAAAATACTGTTCCAGATAGTCCTGCATCCGGTTGACCTCTTCTTCAGCAGCTTTCCCGTCCCTCGTTTCGGGCCGGAGCTGCACGGCGATGCTTATTCTCTTTGTACTCTGTTCAATCGATCCGAGCAAACCTCGGAGAATGACGCGAAAGTTCAGATCGGCCAATCTGTAGCCGACGAAGAGCAGTGTCGTATTCCGTATGGCGGAACGGATCCGGACAGGCAAAGCCGCTCGCTGCTGGGAGCCCGTCGGGCTCACCGCCAGGTCTTTGGAGATGTTCACGAGAAAATCGAGATAGTCGTCCTCAGTTACGACTATCGACTCCGGGATATCAGCGCGACCATGGAGGTGGAAAACTACAGGGTTTGCCGCCGTGGGATCGTAGCCGCTGTCAAATGCTGATGGCTCCTGCTCGAGGAGCAGCTTATTCCAGCGACACACTTCTCTGTTAGCGTCCTTTCCAGCGGCGCGGAGGGCTTTGAACATGAAATCATCGTAGTTCGTGGTCAGGTAAATAGGCAAGTCAAGGCTGGCCAGCACGCGGTGAATATCGCTCTTATCTTCGGGATTCGGGCCAGCGACCGTTTGAAAAGCCTCTCTTATCCGGTCCTTTGGTGCCATCCCGTCCTTCTTCGTCACGGCCACGAATTCTGTGACGCGAGCGAGGTCTTGATTGTCCGCCAAGGGATAGTTGAACTCCCTTGCTAACTGCTGAGCAAGACTGCCGCCGAGAGGAAGGAAAGCCGCAGAGGCGCCCGCACCGACGAATGGCGTACACGCCTTATTCTTGATCCGACGGAGCAGAGTATCCCAATCGGTGAAAGACATTTCGGAAACCTCAGGCCGGCAGCGGCCGTGGAGAGACATCACGCCATACGAGTGTTCCTTCTGTGGCCCCGCATGTTATCGACTCTGCATTCCACCCGTTGTGGACCGCCTAGCGACCTGTAATATACACCCCCGCACCCCCTGACACAACGCACCGTCCGGTTCCCAGTTTCAGGGCACGGTGTCCCAGCGGCCGCGGAAAAGGCCAGTTCCTCTCGGACTTCCCCATGTGGAGAAGCGCTACACCCTCGAGGGTCAATCCACGCCAGCCGCTCTTGCTGTGCCGCGCTCGTGTCGAAACCATCGCCCTTTGGCTTGTTGGCTTTTCGCCCCACCGGCGGGCGCTGGCAGAGCGGCGGTCCAGCGTACTATACTGGCCAACATGCGCTACCTCGAGATGAAGGATCGCAACCAGCAGGATCTCGAGCTGTTCGAGCCGTTCCAGCACGATCTCAACAACCTACCCTTTTGGG
>DATJKY010000521.1:0-2708 GCA_035490955.1 Terriglobia bacterium
GCGCTTCCTCGCGTGAAAGGCCGCGTTCGATCTGTTCCTGCTCACGTAGCTCGCGGTGCAGACGCATCTCTTCGTCGAGGTCAGCATCGAACTGACTGCAACGAAGAAGCATCAAGAGCCGGCGTCCGAAGCTGGTGAGCCAATCAATCGCGTCAAACATTTCTTCACGGTCTTACTTGCCACTTGCCACTGGTCAGCGTTCTCATGCTGTCTGTATTGCCCGCGTGATGGCTTGTACGACTCGCTCAAACTGAGAGACTTCGACTTCGAGCTGTTTTCGGCCCAAAGGTGTGAGGCGGTAGTAGCGCGCCCGCCGGTTCCCTGCCGTCACGCCCCATTTCGCTTTAACCCAGCCTTTTATTAACATGCGCTGGAGCGCGGGATAGAGGGAGCCTTCTTCCACCTGCAAGACTTCATCAGAAACCTGCTCAATCCATCGAGCGATCTCAAAGCCGTGCAATTCGCGGCCTCGAGCCAGAGCCTTGAGGATCAAGAGGTAGAGCGTTCCGGGAGGAATTTCATTTTGATGCATCCGCCTGCCTCCTTAACATAGTTAGACTATGCCAGCGCGAAACGGTTAGCAAGCCGGCTGTGAGTATTCACCATAGTCATTTTTCACAGCCGAACGGAGAGTGTTCGTTGACCTGCAGGTTCGGCTGGGTTCGGGGTGAGCTTGACCAACTCCACATCCTGCCGGGTTCTGTAGCAGGGTGGATCAAGGCGCGGAAGTCCGCGGACAAGAGCCCCTCGATCAGAGGGATTGAAAGAAAAAGGCGTCCTTCACCGTAACGGGTCCTTCTTCCTTGAGGACTTCCACGCCAGGGCGTAGCCACGGCACCGCCCTCTGTTGGTCCTGTTCGCTTAGGACCGTGATGCGGTGTGATTTCAGGACCTGGACGATCCGGTTGCGCAGGTTGTACAAGAGGCGCATCCCCTCTTCGCCCACTTGGCTGCGGCAGTATTGGTCGGCAGTGAGCCGGTTTCCGTCTTCACTCCACGCGCAGATTTCGAGGTCAGGACAGGTGTGGCTTCCACTCTCGTATTCGTGGTAACAGTTCAGTCCCACAACAGCGAACCGGGCGAGGAGGGAGACGCCGACGACACAGCCGATGAAGCCTTCCCCAGCGATGGTTTCTTCCTCCTCCGGGTCTTCTTCGTCCGGCTCTTCGGTCTCATCTGTATAGCGGAAGAGCTTGTCGTCCGGGCAGATGAAGAACAGGTGGTAGGAGTACGTGTTGTCGTCAATGGGCGGGCTATCGGACCAGCGGGAATCCCAATCGTCTTCGCACGGTTGCTGTTCGTTGGCCCCACGTTCGTAGCGTAGTGAGGCACCCTTGATGCTCGACAGGCTGCGATAGAGCTGAGGGTGGAGTTCATGAAAGTATGAGTCTTCGATGAGATCGCAGCCAGTCTCCACGATGCCGTCCGGCCAGACGCGATGGATAGCGTTAAGAATCTGTTTTGGAATCTCAGCTTTGGCGCGTCGTTTGGCCGCCATAGAGGCACGGTAATTCCTTTCGCCGCAAAGTGCAACAGGACAAATCTGCGGAGGGATGGCGTGGCGAGGGCCTTGGTCTGGCTATTTTCATGCCCGGCAGCGAACGTCGTTCATAGCCGGGACTGCTAGGGAGATAGGCGAAGCCCTCATTGAAAACACAGGCGTTAACCGCCGCAGGCGCTCGGGAGTGCGACCCGCCGTGGCGAGTTAGCGCTTTGGTTCCTGTCACTTTGAGGATAACGTTGCCAAAATGAGGCATATCGTTGCCGCAGCGATCTTCAGAAGTCCCCTGTTTCCAAAGAGCAGGAGTTCCGTGAAAGCGGTCCGTCTGAAGCATAACCTTGCCGCGAGTCCGATTCTGAGCGATATCCCTGCCACGAGTTCTCGAATCGAACTCGAATCCTCGGGCACTGCCGTCGTGGGAGCAAAGGATGACTTACCTCTGACATCGTCCTTGCCATCGCTGTCAGCAGTTGCTCACGAACATCTGCGACCACGCCGCTTAAGCCCGTTTGGAGTAGAATGCCTCTCACGTGGCCGAACACCATCGTCTGCGGCCAGGCGAATTGGACATCTTGAAATGGCCGGAAAAGGCCTCGGACAAGGCGAAACTGCAGCAGGGTTTTGGCCACCCTCAGGCCGGCCTTCCAAGCCGTTTCGAGTGGGTCTTTACGGCCGCGTCTCCACCCACGAACAGCAGACCATCCCCCTGCAAACCCGTGCCATGCGACAATACGCCACTCGGGGGGCTGGACCATCGCCATGCAAGTCCGCAAGGTGGGTTCCGGGGCGGCGCGGCGACAATCTCGTGGGAAACTGCTGGAGGCGCCGTGCCGCCGGGAAATCGATGGGGTGCTGTTTTGGCGGCTGGATCGAGGGGGGATCGGTCACCGACCTGCCGCACTCCAAGGCGGCTTCGCCGCAATCTCACTCGTATCTCAGCGCCACCACGGGATCGACTCGCGAAGCGCGGTGCGCCGGCACGTACCCAGCAAACACTGCCGCAGCCACCATCAACAAGGCGGCACCGGCGATGGTCAGCGGATCATTCGGCTTGAGCCCGAACAGGAGAGTCGAGATCAGGCGCGTGGCTTCGAGCGCCGCGATCACGCCAAGCGCGATTCCGACCGCCACGAGGACCAGAGTCTCGCGCAGGACCATGCCAAGGATCCCGCTGCGGCTTGCGCCCAGCGCCATGCGGATGCCGATC
>DATJKY010000522.1:0-9461 GCA_035490955.1 Terriglobia bacterium
CGGAAGGTAATCGGCCATGCCTGCGGCCTGGACGCCCGGAAGCGCGCTCACGTGGGCGAGAATCCGCTGGAAAATCGTGGTGCGCTTTGAGACGCTGACTTCCTCGGTTGGAGCACTGTCGTCGTAGTTTCGCCAGCCCGCACCGGCGGGGAATGCAACCGTACTGGCCCGGTGCGCTGTTCCGGGTTCAACTCAAACCTGCACTCGAAGCGGCTGGCATTCGGGGGAGTGTAGGTTGGCACACACTCCGGCACACCTTCGGAACACTGATGAAGGCGAATGGAGAAGAAATCAAGACCATCCAGGAACTGCTCCGCCACTCGAATTACAAGGTCACCGCCGACGTTTACATACAGGCGATGACCAAAGCGAAGCGAGAGGCGCAAAGCAGAGTCGTCAGGATGATTCTGCCGGACAAGGCAGTCAAAAAGGCGGGCTGAGTGGGCCGGTCCTTCCTTATCGAACCCTTTCGAACCCTCGGCCGAAAGGGTCAATCTCAATAACTTCTTTAGAATGTTGGCGTCCCCGACGGGATTTGAACCCGTGTTACCGCCGTGAAAGGGCGATGTCCTAGGCCGGGCTAGACGACGGGGACGACGTGCAGGTCAGGTGAGATCAAACCTCGCTTTGGCTCCGGATAGCTGGGCTTGCCATTTTCGTTCGGCAGCGGGGCAGTTGCGCTGCCAGTTCTGAATCGGCAGTCGGCGATAAGGGCCCGACCGACGTTTGGTTGCATCCGCCCGGGCCACTCTATGAGAGACCACAAACTGACGGAACAATCCAATGCTAGCAGCCGGGCTTCAAACCTGTCAAACCTCCTATGCGGCGGCGAACCGGCCCCGCGGGCGCTCTCTCGGCGCGCTCGGTGGTGAATGCCCTATTTGGGCAGGCCTTTGGCGTTGACTTGGTTCGTTCGGCCACTTACCATGATTAGTTCATTTGATTACCAGAAAACGAACACGGAGGTCCTCAAAATGGCTGTTAAGGTTGGAATCAATGGCTTCGGGCGCATCGGTCGGAACTTCTTTCGTGCGGCCCTGAACGACCCGAGAATTGAGATCGTGGCGGTCAACGACATCACCGACCCCAGGACGTTGGCTCACCTGCTAAAATATGATTCTATCTTCGGCACTCTCGACGCCCAAGTGGGTTACGGTGAGGACTGTGTCCGGATCAACGACAAAAGCGTCCGCGTTTTCAAGGTGAAAGATCCGGCGCAGCTGGACTGGTCCTCGCTCGGCATCCAAGTGGTGGTGGAATCGACCGGCCTTTTCACGAAGGCGGAGGACGCGAAGAAACATCTGAAGGACACGGTGAAAAAGGTCATTATCTCCGCTCCCGCCAAGGGTGAAGACCTTACCATTGTGCTGGGTGTGAACGAGAAGATGTACGACCCAGCCAAACATCATGTTATTTCCAATGCTTCCTGCACCACGAACTGCTTGGCTCCCGCCGTCAAGGTAGTTCATGAGAACTTCAAGATCCTCAAGGGCTCGATGACTACCATCCACGCTTACACCAACGACCAGCGCATACTCGACCTGCCCCACAAGGACCTGCGCCGTGCGCGGGCGGCGGCGCTTTCCATGATCCCCACCACCACGGGCGCGGCCAAGGCCATCGGCTTGGTGCTTCCGGAACTCAAGGGCAAGCTGGACGGCTACGCCATGCGCGTTCCCACACCCGACGTCTCCGTCGTAGACTTGGTAGCCGTTACTGAGAAGCCGACAACCGCTGAAGAAGTAAACGCGGCTTTCAAAAAGGCATCGGACGGGCCCCTCAAGGGAATCCTGCAGTACTGCGAAGAAGAACTGGTTTCCAAGGACTACACCGGGAACCCACACTCATCGATGGTTGACGCCGGCTTCACAAAGGTCATTGACGGTAATCTGGTGAAGGTGGTCGCCTGGTACGATAACGAGTGGGGATATTCGTGCCGCGTGCGGGACCTTATCAAGTATGTCGGGGAGCGCCTGTAAGTTACACGATGTAGAAGCCAAGAGGTTAATGCCTGCATAGTCCCGCTCGCTGCGTTCTTCTGTCTTCTTCTCGGGCACTGACCAACCGAGGTGAAATTCGGAATGGCCAAACTCTCAATTCGCGACCTCGACCTCAAAGGCAAGCGCGTTTTTATGCGGGTTGATTTTAACGTTCCGTTAAATGACGTTGGGACGATTGGTGACGACACCCGCATTCGAGCCTCGCTACCGACGGTGCAGTATGCCATCGAGCGTGGCGCGAGGGTGATCCTCGCCTCACACCTGGGGCGACCGAAAGGCAAGCCCAATCCCAAAATGAGCCTCAGGCCCGTGGCAACGCGGCTCGCCGAGCTTCTCGGCAAGCCAGTGGCCTTCGCCGCTGACTGTATCGGCCCGGAGGCTGAGAAGGCGGTTTCGGCGCTCCAGAATGGCGACGTGCTGCTCCTGGAGAATCTCCGCTTTCACCCCGAGGAGGAGAAGAACGATACCGAATTCGCCCGATGGCTCGGCGTTCTGGCGCAAGTCTACGTCGACGATGCTTTCGGCTCCGCACACCGCGCCCACGCTTCGACGGAAGGCATCACCCACTTCCTCTCTCCCTGCGTGGCAGGCCTGTTGATGGAGAGGGAATTGCAATATCTCAGCAAGGCAACAGAGCATCCCGTGCGGCCCCATGTCGCGATTGTGGGCGGCGCCAAGGTCTCCGACAAGATCGAGTTTTTGCAGAACCTCGCCAAGCTGGCCGACAGCGTACTCATCGGCGGAGCCATGGCCTACACTTTCCTAAAGGCCCAGGGCGTGGAGGTCGGCCGCTCAAAGGTCGAAGACGACAAGCTGGACTTAGCCAAGCAACTCCTCAAATCTGCACATGTTCGGAATATCAAGTTCATGCTGCCAACGGACCACGTTGTGTCAGACCGCATTGATGCGGCCAGCTCAGCCACAGTGGTGAACACGCAGAACATTCCTGCAGATAAGCTGGGTGTTGATATCGGGCCACTGACTCGAGCTGCCTACGCTAAGGAAATCGCGCGAGCGAAAACCATTGTCTGGAACGGGCCGATGGGAGTATTCGAGATCGACCAGTTCGCCGAGGGAACTCTGGAGATTGCTCGCGCTGTAGCAGGCTCCAATGCGGTGTCGATTGTGGGCGGAGGCGATTCCGTGGCGGCTGTCACCAAGATGGGCTTGGCCGACAAGATCTGCCACATCTCGACAGGCGGGGGAGCATCGCTGGAGTTCCTCTCAGGCATGAAGTTGCCAGGTGTCGAAGCTTTAACGGATCGGTAAACCCAGCCGGGCGGTGCTGACTCCTTGGGGCGGCAGGATCCAACCATCTAGGTGACCGCGGCCCAGCCGGTGGCCAGCTTGCTAGTCTCTATTTTCAGGTGCCCCGGCAGGACTCTGTTCAGCAGGGTGGGCGGCACGCGGGCGGTTTATAAGGTCGGGCCGGCCAGTCACGCGGTCATAGACGGTACGGGCGGAAGTGGAGCCTAAAGACTGGTTGTAAAGAGACTTGAGTTGGAGGATTTCTCTGACCTCCTCGTCAAAGCGATGGAGCGCTTTGAGGTCGGCAAGACGGATGGGAAACCGTTGGCCCTCGCGATACCAGAATTTCTGGTAGCCCCGGTCTTCAAGCTCGCATTTCAGTTCGCGCGCCAGAAACCGGGGCGGTCCGTCCGGCATCCAATGTCGGTTGGGATCGCGTTTCAGGGTATAGCTGCAGTTGTATTTCCTCACTTCGAGGAAATCGGAACTGGCCGGGCTGGGCGAAACTTCGAAGCCTGCTTGTTCAAACCGCTTGCGCACATCCTGAGTCACTGTCGTAGCGCTGGGCATGTCTCCAGGCCTCCCTTCTGTCGATACAGTGAGAGTCTCAAGGACAATGTAATTTGAGTATGTTGAAAAACGCAAGCGCTGAGACGATCGAGCAGGCGGTTCGAAACGGCCCGATTGACTTGCTAGATCTGATCGGGAATACGCCCCTGCTCCGGCTGCAAAGGGTTCGGGGAGAGTCCCCTGACGTCGAGATTTACGGCAAGGCGGAGTGGCAGAACCCGGGCGGCTCAGTAAAGGACCGCCCGGCTTTGAACATCATTCTGGAAGCCGAGCGGGCCGGACTCTTAAACAAGGACAAGATCCTGATCGACTCTACGTCCGGCAACACCGGCATCGCCTATGCCATGATCTGCGCGGCCAGGGGATATCGCTTAGAGTTGTGCATGCCGTCGAACGTGAGCCTGGAGCGTAAACGCATCCTTAATGCCTACGGGGCCGAGATCCACTACACTAACCCCATGGAGGGTTCGGACGGCGCAATTCGCTGCGTGCGCAGCATGGCCAGGAAAAAACCCGAACTGTACTTCTACGCGAACCAGTACGACAACCCAGCCAACTGGCGCGCACACTACAACACTACGGCGGCGGAAATCTTCGAGCAGACCGCCGGGCGCGTCACGCACTTCGTAGCCGGGCTCGGAACCAGCGGCACGTTCATCGGCACGGCCCGCCGTCTGAAGGAACTGAACCCGGCCATTCGCTGCATCTCCTTTCAGCCCGATTCTGACTTTCACGGCCTGGAAGGCTTAAAACACATGGCTACCGCGATTAAGCCGGGCATCTACGACCCGAACGTCGCCGACGAGGACACAGCGATTTCTACCGAGGAAGGCTATTCCATGACGCGGCGTTTGGCGCGTGAAGAGGGGTGGCTCGTAGGTGTGTCGGCCGGAGCTGCCGTGGCCGCAGCGCTAAAAGTCGCTCGCCAGATTCGCCGAGGGGTCATCGTTACCGTCCTGTGCGACGGAGGGGACAAGTATCTGAGCGAGCGGTTCTGGGACGAGGCCGACTGAGCGGCTGCCTGATTGAATGACGACGGGATTTACATCTCCGCACCGACCGCAGAGGGCGGCGAGAGCTACAAGAGATGGTGGTACGCGGTCAATTCCGCTACCGGCCCGGATGGTTGAGGAATTCCGCAGTGAATGGCCACCCCAAAAGGTGTAGCCCTGATGTTGAGGCCCACGGCTAACGGAACCACGCTGATGAAGGAATGCTGAAGGTTACTGAGAAACACTTGGCGGCCATTCGCGCGCACGGCCGCCGGACTTATCCGGCGGAGTGCTGTGGGATACTGCTAGGTCATGCGAACGACGAGCAGAGAGTCGTCACTGAAGTCGTGCCGCTCAGAAACCTGCGCCATGACCCGCAGCGCGCGCAGGCGCTCCTACCGTTGGAGGAGCCGGGGCGAGAGTCGGAACGCAATCGTTTTCTGATCGATCCTCAGGATCAGCTCCGGGTAGAAAACGATGCGCGAGCGCGGCAACTGACCGTGCTGGGTTACTACCATTCCCATCCTGATCATCCTGCTCGCCCATCGCGATACGATCAAGAACATGCCTGGCCCTGGTATTCTTATGTTATACTGTCTGTGGAACAGGGTGTGGCCAGAGAACTGAACTGCTGGGTGCTAGCGGAGGATCGATCGCATTTTGACCGTCAGTCTGTCAAGATCGTGAATCCCTAGACTCAGTGCGAGCGTCTATTGGGTGTACGGAGTTGGTTCCGGAGAGGGCGCTGGCGATCTTGCACGCGGCATTACCGGGGTTTCGGGTCGAGGTGACGACATGAAACCGCTACAGGAGACTTGATGGCTGTGAAAGTAATCATTCCCACGCCCCTTCGCCAATACGTCGGCAAGCGCGACGCGGTGGAGGTCGATGCTCGGACGGTGGGTGAGGCCCTGGCGGGCCTGATCAGCCAACACAGCGACCTCCGCAAACACCTGTTTACTGACGAGGGCAAGCTTCGCAGTTTTGTGAACGTCTATCTCAACGACGAAGACATCCGCTATCTCCAGAAAGACGAGACCCCTCTCCACGACGACGACGTTCTGAGCATCGTCCCCTCCATCGCCGGTGGTACGGTCCTCCGCTGTATCTGTAGCTAGCCTGGGTGGCCGCCCCGGCGACCGGGACGGATATCCGGGCACCCTTTCAATTGCCGATTTTCGATTCACGTTGAAAACGTCGGGCCGACCCTTGGGTCGGCCTCAGGCCGGGGCGAGCCCTGGTCCTACAATCGAAAAACGGGCATTACGACACCTTTGACCGTCAATCATCAATCGAAGATCGCTAATCTCGATGCAACGCGGAGGTAAGAATTATGGCTACAGCAGTATTAAGTCCCGTTGAGCAGTTGACGAAGGATGAAGTCCTGCGTTACAGCCGTCACCTGATCATGCCCGAAGTGGGTATGGAAGGCCAGTTGAAACTTAAGCAGGCCAAGGTGCTGACCATCGGCGCCGGTGGATTGGGAGCGCCCTTGGCGCTCTACCTGGCGGCGGCGGGCGTGGGCACGCTGGGCATGGTGGACTTCGACGTGGTGGACTTCACCAACCTGCAGCGGCAAGTCATCCACGACACGGATGATGTGGGCCGTTCGAAGCTGCACTCCGCCCAGGACACCATCCAGGAGATCAATCCCAACGTCAGGGTGGTGGGCTACGAAACGCGGCTGAGCTCCCAGAACGCGCTCGAGATCTTGAAAGACTACGACATCATCGCCGATGGCACGGACAACTTCCCCACTCGTTACCTGGTGAATGATGCCTGCGTCTTGCTCGGCAAGCCCAACGTGTATGGCAGTATCTTTCGATTCGAGGGCCAGGCCTCCGTCTTCGACGCCACTCGGGGGCCCTGCTATCGTTGCCTCTATCCCGAGCCGCCCCCGCCGGGCCTGGTGCCGAGCTGCGCTGAGGGCGGTGTGCTGGGCGTGCTACCTGGGATCGTCGGTTGCATTCAGGCGCTGGAGACTATTAAAATGATCGTCGGCAGGGGCGAGCCGCTCATCGGACGGTTGCTTCTGTTCGACGCTCTGAAACTGAAATTCCGAGAACTCAAGCTGCGCAAAAACCCTGAGTGCCCGATCTGCGGAACCGAACCCACCCTCACTGGGCTAATCGACTACGAGGAGTTTTGCGGCTTGCGAGGTGAGGAGCACAAGGTGACGACGAAGGTTCCTGAGATCACTCCCGTCGAACTCAAGGCGATGATGGATGCCGAGAGGCCGTTCGTGCTGATCGACGTGCGTGAGCCCCACGAATACAAGATCTGCCACATCAAGGGATCGAAACTCATCCCTCTCGGCGAAGTTGCGAAGCGAATGAACGAACTGGACTCTGCGGATGAGATCGTTGTCCATTGCCGCTCCGGAATGCGCAGCGCCCAGGCGGTCGAACTGCTGATGAAGGCCGGGTTCCGCAAAATCCATAATTTGCAGGGGGGAATCCTCGCCTGGTCCGACCAGATCGACCCCAGCGTTCCGAAGTACTGAGTTGTCATTCTGTTATGCGCTTGATTTCACACCAGTCTGCTCCGAGTTGCCGCCGTTCGCAGCGGGCAGCTTAAGGCTTGCCGAGCACGGACACGGAGGTTGTCGGTGTCTGTACAAACGCCGGGTTTCCCATGCTGCCTGCCAGAGATCACGACTAGACGAGTCTTCCCCTATACCTCGGGCTGCGGACAAGAGTTACCGAAGCAATGGTTCCGACCATTGTGCTCCAAACGGGAGTCCATATCAGTCTGATCCTCGGCTTGGTCGCAGGTGCTCAGACGCCGACCTCGAAGCCTAACAAGCTGGTGTCGGCGAAGATCATTTATGTCGCACCCATGCCCGTGAGCCTCGACCAGTGGGTGGCGGAGGAGCTACGCACTTGGGGCAAGTACCGCGTCACAGCGAATCCGGAAGGTGTCGACCTCACGGTGAGCGCCATCGAAACGGAGAATGAGACAAAATACGGTCTTAAGAAGGGCGTTCCGCAACCGAAGAAGCAGCGCCCGGGGCCTCCGGTGGTGTCGATTAAGGTGGTGGATTGGATCACCAACCAGATACTCTGGGATGTCGAACTGCTCGACCGCAAGCCCAAGAAAGACGGCTCCGAGGCGCCACCGGGCCCACATTCAAGCCTTGTGGTACGCGGACTCAAACCCGAGGAAATCGCACAAGCGGTGACTCAAATGCTTCGCCAATATGTAGAACAACTGCAGAGAGCGGAAGGCAGCAAGCAGTAGCTGTTCCGATGAGAATCGCGATAACAGGAGCCGGTGGCTTGTTCGGAATCGGGTTGGTGAGGGTTTTCTCAGACGCCCACACCGTTCATCCACTGACGCACGCTGAGGCCGACCTGACGCAAGCTGAGCAGGTCCGAACCATACTAAAGAGGATTCGGCCCGAGGTCATCATCCACCCTGCTGGCATCCCCGACCTTGACACATGCGAAGCCGAGCCCGCAAAGGCCTTCCTCGTGAACGTCCATGGTACACGTCACGTTGTCGAGTTGGCGGACGAACTGGGAGCGGCGGTCGCTTACATTTCGACTGACGCCGTCTTCGACGGTAAGAAGCAGGCTCCCTATACGGAGTCCGACCCTGCGATTCCGCCAACCGTCTACGGACGCACCAAACTAAGAGCGGAGCAGATGGTCCGAAACTTGCCTCGACACTGGGTGTTCCGAGTCTCCGTTCTTTTCGGCCCTGGCAAAACCAATTTCATCGAGAAGGGCCTGCGAACAATCGCGGCGGGAGAGAACTATACGGTCGCGGCTGACCAGATTGGGTCAGCAACCTATACGCTGGACGCGGGCCGCAAGATTATGGAGGTGGTCGACGCAGCCCGCTACGGTCTCTACCACCTCTCCAATTCCGGGGTCTGCAGCAGGCTGGACTTAGCTCGACGCGCTGCGGAAATTGCGGGCCTTGATCGCGACAAAGTAATCGGCGTGCCTTCTGAGCAAATGAGTCGCCTGGCGCTTCGTCTTAAATATGCGGTTATGGAGATGGATGCCCTCAGGCGAGCCGGTCTCTCCCTGCCTCGCCCTTGGCCCCAGGCACTCGAGGAGTACGTGCAAGCATTGAGACAGGAACCCCGGCCCTGACCTTGAAGTTTACTCCTGCACACATCGTGCCGGGCAACCGTCAGCGCGCTTCGTCTAGCCAGAGGGCCACGCTTCTCTTGATTTCCGAGATGACGCAGGCTAGCCTGCCAACTTCCGAGCGGCACTTGAGTTGCTGGAGTTCTTCCAGGAAAGGAAGCATGTAGACTTTGCTGCCACGTTGGCCTGCGAACGAGATCCTGACATCCCTTTCCGGCGCCTGCTGGGCGATCTCCTGCGACTTCAATCCCTTGAAATTGGCGATGAACACGTGAGGCTTGCCGCCCACGCTGGCAATTTCGCGGCGCCCGACTCGCTTGAATATCCCCCAAAATGAGCTGTCCAGAGCTGCCAGCGTCAAATCCTTGTTCCGCTTGCGATGAAGAGTCCACCGCCAAATAGTGAGAGTGCCTTAAACGGAGGAAACGAATTGTCCGCCGTCGAGACAACGCCAGCCCACAGCCCGTTTATTGCGTCCCGGTCTCGCTCCCCGTCCTCGCCTGCAGCGCCAAGAGGAGCGGCGAGTGCGGCGAGCGCGCCGCTTGCCCCAA
>DATJKY010000523.1:0-2305 GCA_035490955.1 Terriglobia bacterium
CTGAAGGACCCGCATGATCCTCCCAGCCCGTCCAGTCCATGCCGCCGGGTTGAGGGCTAAATTTCGGAATGGATTGTCGTCCTCGGACATGAACTGCGGGATCTCCGCGGTTGCTGGTTAAAGGCTGCGCGGTCTGCAACCGGGCGGCAGATCACGAATTTCCTAGTTGTCCGATTTTCACCATCCGTGGCCCCGGTCAAACGGTTGAATCTAGCGCAAGGCTTGTCAGCACCAAACGAGCCCGATACCCCCTAAGCAAGCCCTACTCCAGCAACCTCTGCTTCCAGCGGTATCATCCGACTGTTCCACCACCGCTGTTGCGCATCACCGCTCATGAATTTCGCGGGTCAAACCCCCGCCAATCTTCACGACTCGATACCCAGCGGCTTTTTCGTGCTTTCACAGCTCTAACAGCCGCTAATGCCAAGGATCTTCGTCCCATGCGAGCTCATCCAGCTGCTTCGGTTCGTGCTCGTGGACCAGTCGACTCCCCTCCGCACTGACCTCCAATTCTGAAACGGTCTCCGTATTGACGTCGTAAGATCCCGTGGCTTCGAGATAGCACACTCCTCGTTTACCCTGTGTCTCAGATAGCTCCGTCGTCCCAGTCCACGCGCGCGCCTCGAAGACCATGGCCACTCTTGCCGGCTCGGGAGTGCTGTAACCGCGGACATAATGCAACCGTATCGGGACTGTACGCCAGAGCGGGTTGAGAAGAGAACCCGCCACAGCGCCCATTCTTAGCGCCTCAATCAGCTGATCGCCTATTTTGACCTGGTAGTCGATTTCACTGACGTGGCCTTGGCGAAGAAGAAATTTATTGACGTTATCATACAGCAATAATCGGAGATTTCTGCTTGAAGACTTATGCCGGTGCTTCCGGTGACAGCAACATGTTGTGAGTGAGGGGCTGGTGGGCGGCGGCGATGCCGAGGAGGGATCGGAACGCGGCGTGCCGGGTGCGGCGCCGGTTGAAGCGGAAGACGAACTCGTCGAGATAGGACTGAAGGTGTTTGCGGCGCAGGCCGTGGTAAACGCCCAAGGCCCAGACCTTGAGGTTGGAGAAGATGCGATGGACCCAGGGCAGGATGACATGGGCGGCCATCTTGCCGACGACATGGGGATCATGGATGAGGTCTGCAGCGCCGGGATAGCCAGACCATCCGTCGGTCTTGGCAGTGGCACCAGGGGCGAGGTTGGCGGCGAGGAAGGCGTGTAGGCTGCTGGCCGAGTAATCGGGCACTTGGCTCAAGCGGATGCGGCCGGGCCCAGCACCGCTATCCACGACCTCGACGGCGCCGACAACCAGGATCTTGCCCTGGTGGCTGCGACCGCCACCGCCGCTCACCGGATCGTTTTTGCTGCGGCAGGTGATCTCGGTCTCATCAACCTCGACGAGGCCGGCCAGCGGGCTGCGGTCCGGGGCCAGCATGCTGCAGCGCAGCTTGGCGCAGAGTAGCCACGCCGTCTTATAGGAGCCCAAAGCGAGCTGACGCTGCAGTTGCAGCGCCGAGATCCCGTTGGAGTGGGTGGCCATCAGATAGGCGGCCCAGAACCAGACGGTCAGCGGCAGCTTGGAGTGATGCATGATGGTTCCGGCAGTGACCGAAGTCTGGCGGCCACAGCCGGCGCACTCGAATGTCCAGGCCTTGGTCTCCAGCCGCCAGGCCTTGCCGCAACTGCAGCCCGGGCAAACAAACCCGTCCGGCCAACGCGTCGCGATCAGATACTGCGCGCATGCCGCCTCGTCGCCGAAGCGTTGCTGGAACTCGATCAAAGAGCGAGGAAAGTCTGTCACGACGCCTGCCCAAGCTTGCTGTGTACCTGAAATGTTCTATCAGTGATCCACCCTCGCCGCTACAACATTTTGGGCTACCGGACGCAGAGGGATAAGGCTTTCCTGGTATTCGATATCGTGGAGGAAGTGGTTGTTGGACTATTCAAGGGAAAATCAATCGCCGAGAGCTTTCCCGATATCGGTGGGGGAAGTGCGCGTGGAATATTTTTTATGGTTATTATTATTTCAATCCTATTGATTCCATTCTTCGCGTTTAGAGAGATTGGTCAAGTCATTGGCTCACGCGAATTGCATTCCCTTATCTTTACGCGGAGACGTTCGCAGTACGCCGGCGCTACGGCAGGCGAACGCTGAAATGCCGCGCTCGGCTTTCTGCCCTACTTTCGGACTCGCGCTCATGCTCTCACTGACGGCTAGCACCGCCGCCCTCGCCCAGCAATCGACGCAGGACCTTGCCGAGGCTGCGCAAAACCCAATAGCTGCGATGATCAGCCTGCCGCTTCAGAA
>DATJKY010000524.1:0-3675 GCA_035490955.1 Terriglobia bacterium
GCGACGCCTCGTCCTGGATGACTACCTTCCCTTCGCGCCAAGCCTTAGAGGTTTGCACGGAGCCGGACTCCACCACGAGCGCGCCCGCGGCGTATCGCGCTGGCAGAGCTTCAATGCCCTCCCGGCTAAGCTCATGCAGTAGTTCCTCGCGGGTTTGGCTGCACGCGGTCATCCTCAAGATCGTGCTCGGTGTCGAGACGCTAGCCAGGGCAAGCGACTCCGCGACCTCGGGTGCGAAGTTCACCACCCAGCGCTCCCGCAGCCACTGGGGCAGCGACCGAAGCGCCGCTTCCGCGGTTTCAGGATCGGGAAGAGCGGCCTTTCTGTCCTCTCCCTGCTGAAGGCTTACAGGGCACTTGCGTAAGACGGCGTTGACCAAGGCTGCGGCCGAGCGCTTGCGGGCGCGCTTCACCAGCTCCACGCACTCGTTAACCGCCGCTGACTTGGGGACCTTGCCGAGAACAAGCATCTGATAAATACCGAGACGCAATATGGTGGCTACCTCGGGATCGAAATATTTGATAGGCCTGCCGGAGAGTTGCTCGATGCGGTAGTCGAGTTCCCCACCCCAGCGTAACACTCCCATAACGAGCTCGGTGACCAACCTGCGATCCAATTCGCTGAGCGCCGCTACCCGCGGTCGCTGGAGCAGTTCCACAGCAAAGCCGCGGCCTTGCTCGACCTGCCGGAGAATCTGGTATGCCGCCGCTCGCGCAGGCGCAATTCGAAACTCGAAATTCGAAACTGGAAAATCGAAATCGGAAACTGGTGGGGACCAGTTCCCGGTTGTGGGTTTGCGGTTTCTAGTTTGCAATTCCAGCTTCCAGTTTGTGGAGGATAGGTAGCGCAGAGTTCGTGCTTTTCGAACTCTGCGGTTCTTCGCCCGGAGAAGCGCAGACTTTCTGAGAAGGCGAAAGTCTGCACTACCCAGCTTTTGGACTTCTTTCAATCCAAAATCTGAAATCCTAGGGGCCCAGTTTCTCTGGGGCCGCCAGCCGCACGCCGTTCAAAAAGTCGCGCGCCGACATTCGCTTGCGATCCGCTAGTTGCGCTTCTCGGATCTCGAGCACGGTGCTGTGACCGCAGCCCACGAGCAACCTTCCTCCCTCTACCCCCAATACACCGGACTCCATCGCGCCGGACGTCCCAACTTCGACCGCAGTTGCAGACCAAAGTTGCAAGGTCTTGCCGCGGAACCTGGTGTACGCTCCCGGCCAGGGTCGCAGACCGCGAACTCGCCGGGCGACCTCTTTCGCCGTCGCCGACCAATCGATTTGACCATCCTCCTTCTTCAGCCTAGGGGCGAGAGTGGCGAGGCCATGCTCTTGTGGGTGCGGTCTGATTTCGGCCCGATCCAGCCCGCGCAGCGTATCCACCAGGAGCTCGGCGCCCAGTGCGCTCATGCGTTCGGAGAGAGTTTCAGTCGTATCCTCGTCTGCAATTTCGATCTCTCGCTGCAGCAGAACGTCCCCGGTATCGAGGCCCGCGTCCATCTTCATGGTGCTGACACCGGTGATGCGCTCACCCCGAATGATGGCCCACGGTATGGGTGCGGCGCCACGGTATTTGGGCAGGAGTGAAGCGTGCAGGTTGACGCAACCAAGACGGGGCAGGTCAATCATCCAAGGAGGGAAAATGTGTCCGTAAGCGACAACGGCTATCACGTCGGGTTGAAAGCCGCTAAGAAAAACTTGAGTCCATCGATCCCTGAGCCGGGCCGGGTGAAGGATCACCAAACCACGTTCCTCGGCCACCTGTTTGACCGGTGACGGTCTCGGTTCATACCCGCGGCCACTGGGCTCGTCGCGGTTGGTCACCACCAACTGAATAGCGAATCCTTCCCGTATGAGCGCTTGCAGGGTCGGAACAGCGAACTGAGGCGTACCACAGAAAATCAGGTTCATTGGCCCAGTGGCCAGTGGTCAGTGGCTAGTCAGTGTCTAGCCACTATCAACTAGCCACTAACCACTCCCTCATAAGGACAACGGGCTGCTGGCAATGCTTCTACCATTCTCCCGCCTTCATCATTTGCTTGATCTTGCGCTTTATAGAGTCGCGCTTCAGCCTGCTTAGATGCGAAATGAAAAGAGTGCCGTTCAAGTGGTCAATCTCATGGCAGAAAGCGCGAGCGAGCAATCCCTCACCGCTCAGAGTGATCTCCAGGCCCTGCAGATTCTGCCCGCTCACCGTAGCCCGTAGGGGACGAGGCGTCTCGGCACGGAACA
Organism: Terriglobia bacterium; assembly: GCA_035490955.1. Lineage (GTDB taxonomy): Bacteria > Acidobacteriota > Terriglobia > UBA7540 > UBA7540 > DATJKY01. The sequence goes on from DATJKY010000524.1 coordinate 2,226, forward strand.
CGGGCAGGCTGAGGCAGCCCTCTTCGTGAAGCTCCCGGCCCTCGGTGGCCACAACGACGGGATTCGTGAGTACAATTTTGGCGTTTGCGTCCTTGCCGGAGGATATGTCGATGACACAGAGGCGCTTGGAAATGCCGATCTGCGGGGCGGCCAGGCCCACGCCGTGAGCGGCATACATAGTCTCGAACATATCCGCCACAAGCTTCTCCAGCTCGCCGTCAAAGACAGCAACCGGCTCGGCTGGCTTCTCCAGGACTGGCTGGCCGTACTTAACAATGGGATAAATCATGCTCGAAAGTCGAAGCTCGAAACTGGAAATTCGAAACTGGAACAGACCGGAAGCTCGCCCGCCAGATCGGGCGCTACTTACTTTGTCTTGCCGAAATCCCAAACCAGAGCGAGCCTCTCGAATCGCGAATCAGAACCGACGTACTTGCTCGCGGTATGCGTCAAAGTTTCGCCGCGTCTCACCCAGTGAATCGCCTCCAAATTTCTCCAGGAAGGCTCGGGCCAGTACCAGAGCCACCATGGATTCAGCCACCACGCCTGCCGCCGGCACCACGCAGACGTCGGAACGCTCATACGCTGCTTTAACAGATTCCCGGGTATCGAAATCCACCGACTCCAGCGGCCGGCGCAGCGTGGAAATCGGCTTCACATATCCCCGCACCACGAGATCTTCCCCGTTCGTGATGCCACCTTCCAATCCCCCGGCGCGGTTGGACTTGCGGGTGAAGCGTGAATGTTCGCGGTCGTAGCCGATCTCGTCGTGGACCTCGGAGCCGAAGTCGGTTGCAGCCTCGATCCCGGCTCCCAGTTCGACCCCCTTGACGGCCTGAATCGACATCACGGCTTGGGCCAGTTGCCCGTCCAGCCGTTCATCCCACTGAGCGCACGAGCCCAGCCCCGGCGGTAATCCGTGGGTGACAACCTCAAAGATACCACCGACGGTGTCGCGCTCCCGCAGGGCGTGATCGACCTCTTCCTTCATGCGCGCTTCGGCCTCAAGGTCGACGCAGTTCAGAACAATCTCCTCGCGGTCGCGCAAGGCAAGTATAGTTTCGAAGGGTGCGACGACGGCGCCGAGCGCGACGCGGCCGATAGCCACTACGTGGCTGGCAATCTGGGTGCTAAATTCCCGCAAGAAAAGCTTGGCGACGGCTCCGACGGCCACGCGCGCCGCCGTTTCGCGGGCGCTTGCCCTTTCCAGCACGTATCGCGCGTCACGGAAGTTGAACTTGAGACATCCAGCCAGGTCCGCGTGACCGGGTCGCGGAGGGGAGAGCGGCTTGTACTTGGCCCGCGACTCAGGGTTATCTTCCACCGCCATTGCGTCCCTCCAGTTCTGCCAGTCGCGATTCTCGATCAGAATGGTCAAAGGCGAACCGATCGTCTTGCCGTGGCGCACCCCGGACATGAACTGGGAGGTGTCGGATTCAATCTTCATGCG
>DATJKY010000525.1:0-4469 GCA_035490955.1 Terriglobia bacterium
ATCGTGGGCTGCTGCGGGGGCAGCGGATTGGCATTGATGCGACGACGCTGGAGGCCAACGCGGCGATGCGTTCGATTGTGCGGCGGGAGACGGGGGAGAGCTACGAGGAGTTTTTGCTGGGGCTGGCGAAGGCCTCCGGCCTGAAGACGCCGACGCGCGAGGTCTTGGCGCGGCTGGACCGGAAACGCAAGAAGCGGATGTCGAACGAAGAATGGAAGAGCCCTTCGGATGAGGATGCGCGGATTGCGAAGATGAAGGATGGACGTACCCACCTGGCACACAAGGCCGAGCACGCCGTCGATCTGGATACGGGAGCGGTAGTAGCGGTGACGCTGCAAGGCGCGGATCGGGGCGACACCACGACCCTGGATACCACGCTGAGCGAGGCGGGCCTGGCGGTGGCGGAACAGATCGGACGGGAAGCGGAGCAGCGGCCCGAGGATAAGCCCAAGGTCAACGTCAACGGCATCGAAGAGGTGGTTGCCGACAAGGGTTACCATAGCGGCGCAGTAGTGGAGCGGGTGAAGAGCTATAAGGTGCGCAGCTACATTCCGGAGAAGCAACAAAAAGGACGACGCAAGTGGCAGGGCAAGCGGGCCGAACAACAGGCGGTATACCAGAATCGGCGGCGGGTGCAAGGTGAGTACGGCAAGAGCTTACTGCGGCGGCGGGGCGAGTTGGTGGAACGTAGCTTTGCGCATTGCTACGACACGGGTGGCATGAGGCGCACTCACCTGCGCGGACACAATAACATTCTGAAGCGGCAGCTGATCCATGTGGGAGCCTTCAACTTGAGCCTCATCCTGCGCCAGCTGATGGGCGCGGGCACGCCGCGGGAGTGGAGAAACCGCGGAGGCTTGCTTGTTTTTCTTGTTTCTTGGCTGTTCTTGGGCCGGGGAGTTCGCCATCGGTTATGCAGGAGCAGAATTCCACTACCCTGCATGAAACTACTCGGCGAACCACGAACTGGAAGACGTCGCTGGCCGTGCCGGAAACTACCTGCTTACACCACAAGCTCCTAGGGCCGAATCGCTAAATTGATAACAGTACCCTACTGAGATCTGAAAGTACTCAGCGGTAAGCGATGAATCCAAGACCAGAGGGTAGAAGCGAGAGATTAACCAAAATCGGGCAATCAAGTCGGATTCCGTGCGCGATTTTCCTTTCTTGCCGATTATTGCAATTTCCCAGAGTTCGAGCGGTGATCGGTCGCTACCCGGCACATGGACGAGCCGTTGTGGTTAGCGATGATGCCAGGGGGAGTGGTTTACCTTCCCGGTGCTGTCGAGGTCCAACCACAGTGATCCGGGATGATGTTTTTCACCGGCGGTGGGCTTGGCACGCTGAGCGACGATCGTCCTCGGGTGACCGGATTCGCCCCACGGAATGAGCAGCACAACCAGCCTGTTTGACAGCCTACAGACCTCCTCCGCCCCGCATCAGCCGGGAATGCCAACGCCGGCACTTGGTAAGCGAATCTGAAACCTTGTGTCTCCAGGAACCGAGGAGACATTGATCGACCCCCGATGCTTGCGCACGATTCGAAGAGCTGTATCGAGACCCAAGCCGGTTCCCTCCCCCACGTCTTTCGTCGTAAAAAACGGCTCGAAGATGCGCGACTGAATCTCCGGCGGGATACCAGGTCCGGAATCTCCAATCTCGATTACGGCACAATCTCCCTCAGGAAACGATTTGATCCGCAATTCGCCGCTTCCGTGCATGGCATCGACAGCATTGTCGATGATGTTGGTCCATACCTGGTTCAGTTCACTGCCATAGGAATTCACCAGCAGCGGCGTTGGGTGGTAATCGCGCTTGATCGTTACACCCTTCTTCAGCTTGTGCGCCATAATGGTCAAGGTGTTTTCCAGCCCCTTGGTCAGGTCCACGTCTTGCACAGGGGCCTGGTCCATGTACGAATATTCCTTGATAGCGCGCACAAGATCAGAGATTTTAGCCGTGCTATTGTCCAGTTCGGTAAGCAAGTCATTGATCTCCACCAAGGCTGAGACGCGCTTAAGCGCGGGCTGCGCGACTTCGCTGCGTACAGCCCCGAGCATTAGGCTCAGCGGTTCGGGCTGAGCCCCGGACTCGACCAGCGACGATGCATATTGCCAGCCATCCTCAATACCATGCCGGCTCAGAATCGTTTCGATTTCGTCTTGAATACGGCTCGCCTCCAGCACGTCAGGCGGAACTTCATCGGCGCAGCACGAGACTTCGAACTGTTCAATGGCCGACTTCTCGCCTTCGGTAAGCTGGATCCCTTCCAGGTTGCTCACCGAACTGCGGAATTCGGCAACGGCGCTTCGCAACTGTTGGGCGGTGCGCCGCGCAGCGGCCGCGGGATTGTTCAACTCGTGGGCCAGTCCGGCCGAGAGTTTACCCAAAGCAGCCATGCGATCGCGCTGCTGCTCGACGCGCGTCGCTTCGCGAGTCCGGTCAAGCATGGTAGCCACCAGCCGCTTGCCCAGTTCAGGTATGTGCCGCAGCAAGTCGTCAAAGAGTGCTGACGGGAAGATCAGAATTCGGGAAGCCTGCACCGCCCGACCCGTCACAGGAAATTTCGTCATGCGTGAATACGGGAGCACACCGGTTACTGTGCCTGCCCGAGTGGTGAATACGGCATCGTTGGGCATTCGCGCCTGCAGTTCGCCTTCCAGCAGTACGATCATTCTGTCTGCGGGATCGTCCGTTCGAACGTAGACTTCTCCGGACGCCAGGTGCACCTCGGTGGCATGATCGAGGAACCAGTCCAGTTGTTCATCAGGAAGATCATTAAAGACCGCGACAGTGCGAAGCTCGTCTCTTGAAACGTCGGCCATCAGCTACACCTTCGCCATGTAACGGTGAATGAACTGCACCGCGATCGCGCCTTCGCCAACCGCCGAAGCCAGGCGTTTGATCGAACCATGACGCACGTCACCTGCCACGAAGACACCCGGCAGGCTGCTCTCCAGCAGATAAGGGTTGCGATCAAGGTTCCACCCGGCTGGTGGCTTTCCATTTTTCAGCAAGTCTGAACCCGCGAGCACAAATCCTCTGTCATCTCGTAGGACCGTGCCCGGGAGCCACTCCGTCCGGGGCAATGCGCCAATGTAGATGTACATCGCGTTAGCGGCTAACGGCTGGATCGTGTTGGTGTCGGAGCACCGCACGGAAATTTCTTCCAGGTGGGTCTCGCCGTGGACTTCGACCACCTCGGCATGCGTCCACACTTGAATGTTGTCGGTTCCCTCAATCTGATCGACCAGGTAGTGCGACATGACGGCCGAGAGGGAGCCGCGGCGCACCAGCATGACCACTTTTTCGGCATAGTCGGCGAAGTTCAACGCGGCTTGGCCAGCCGAGTTTGCGCCGCCCACCACACAGACTGTTTCGCCCTTGCACGACTTTGCCTCGTGGCTGCCGCCCCCGTAATAGACCCCGGCTCCGTGCAGGCGATCGATGCCAGGGACATCCAACCTCCGCCATTGCACTCCGGTAGCAATAAGAGCCGCGTGGCAAGAGATCTCACTGCTATCGGCGAGTTCCACGATGCGGTAGGGGCCGTCAGTGCGAAGAGCCACGACGTCCTGCGGAGCGATGATCTCAACTCCAAAACGTTGGGCTTGCTTTACTGCTCTGGACGCGAGAAGGTTGCCACTAACCGGTGGAAAAAAGCCAAGATAGTTTTCAATGCGGTAGCTCAGGCCTGCCTGGCCCCCGGGGGCCTCGCGATCGATCATCACAGTGTCGAGCCCTTCTGAGGCTCCATACACCGCGGCCGCCAACCCGGCGGGACCGCCACCGATGATGGCGAAGTCGTAGAACTGAGTTACAGACCGTGTCTTTAAACCAACCTTTTCCGCAAGCTCAGCCGGGGTTGACTGAGACATACGCGTTCCATCAGGAAACAGCGTAAGGGGTAAGTGCGCAACATCGTCACCCAGCGAGGTGATGAGCTGACTGGTCTCGGGATCGTCGGCGGAAAGCTCGATATCGATCCACTGATAAGGAATACGGTTGCGCGCCAGAAAGTCCCGCACCTCGTAAGCTCTCGGGGACCAGCGCGTGCCCAACACGCGAATTCCCTCGTAGGGCGGTCGATACGATGCAGTCCAGTCTTCCAACAGATCGTCGAGAACAGGATAGAGATGCTGGCTCGGAGGATCCCAAGGCTTCAGGAAGTAATAATGCACGTTGACTTCATTGATGGCATTGATGGCGGCACTGGTGTCGGCGTATGCCGTCAGCAGAGCCCGTTTTGCGCCTGGGTAAAGCTCCTTGGCATGGTTCAGGAACCCGATGCCATCCATTTGGGGCATACGCTGGTCGGCCAGCAGAAGCGCAACCGCTTCGTTTCGCACCTTGAGTTCGCGAAGCAGGTCCAGCCCTGCCTCGCCCGAATTCGCGCGTAGTACGCGATATGTCTCTCCGTAGCGAGAGCGCAGGTCTCTCTCAATCGCCCTCAACACATTGGGATCATC
>DATJKY010000526.1:0-3377 GCA_035490955.1 Terriglobia bacterium
TCACTCCCGCAACTACCTGGTAGCGGGAATGCAAATCACATCCGATAATCGACATGTTCGGCTCCTTTCCCGGCGACCTTGGTCGGATACCAAACCAAGTTTACCGGTCCTAAGGAGCCGACGCCGTTATGGAATCACAAATACAGGAGGTCCGCGCTATACCCTCCTGTCCGGATCTCTTTTTTTGGGGGGTGGCAGACTTACTTCTTGCTTCCTGCTTCTTGCTTCTTCTTGAAGAGGTCCATAATCCCCTGAACCACGTCAGGCTGGACAGCACCAGCTCCGACTTGTCCAGCTGCGCCCGCGGGTGCCTTCAATCTGAATCGCGGGTGGTCGAGTGTTCCGTCCAGCGTGAATGGAAAAGACAACTTGCCGTCCGCAAACTTGGCCCCGGAGAGACCTGCAAGCATGGTGGTAAGCGCATTCTGCGCCGCATTTACTTCGGCCACGCCTTCGTAATCAAGAGAATCCTCGCCAATGAGCGTTAAGACTCCGGCAGCATCAATACCCACTCCGTTGCCCACGAGCTTGATGTTCCGGCTTGTCACCCGATCATTGGCCATTGTCAGGTCGGCCGAGATTGATGAAAACGACGACGGATCACCCGCGGACGGTCCAAGGTCGCTGAGCCTTACCAGAGTCATCAGGTTGGAGTTCAGTCGCAGGGTCGGTAGCTGGCCGTTGCGGACCACCACTTGACCCTTACCGCGTTTACCGGCCAGCGGGTCCTCAGAGTGGGTGATTTCTCCTTCCAACGTCAGGTTGCCCTCCATCCTTCCCGTCATTTTTCCTCGCGCCGTGGGGAATTCAGCGAGCAACGCCGCGAGGTCGACGCCTTGAAACTGTCCCTCTGCGCTGTAGCGAGTTGCCGGAGCGGCAAAGTTGAAGGTGAAGCTGCCCAGGGCCCTTCCCCCATAGAAATCCAAGTGAAGATCGTGGAAGAGGACCTGCCGATATCCCAGCCGCAGTCTGGACTTTACCGAGGTCGCTCGCAGCTCGCCGAAACGCAGGGTTTCAGTCTCGAACGTTCCTTCACCAGCACTCGCGGTGGAAGGTGCCGAGGCGTAGGCGAGAAAGCGTTCCCAGGCTCCCAGGCCACTCGTCAGGGCGGAAGAAGTCTGCGGAGCGAGTCCTCCTGGAGTGGGGGAAGTGAAGGCGTTCAAATCGACATTCGTGAGGTGGGCGGCGATGACGTCCGCTTCGAAGAAGATCGGCCCACGTTGACCCGAGGTCAGTAGCGCAGCGTCGGTTAGATGGCCGTCGCTAATGTCAATCCTGGAAATGATCCCCACTGAGAAGGGCGACCCGCTTTCAAGCGAAACCATCGCCACTCTCCCCGGCGAGCTCGGGCTGTCGAAGTTCCGGCGGCCTTGGAGGTCTGAGAGCAGGTGGATCACGGGCTGGTCGAGTTCGAGCGATTTGATAACGATCCGTCGCTGCCAGAGCGCAGCCGCATCAAGCACAACGTAGATGCGCGGCGCGGTAAGGAAATATCCCTCTGGAAATCCCGACGGGTTGGCCAAGGTAAATTGGTCGACGCGGATAGACAGAGTCGGGAGAATGCTAAGGCCGAGGTGGCCGATCGCTGTTTTTTTCCCCGTGGCCTTCTCGATCTGGGCAACCACCAGGGGGCGATAGCGGTCGACGTCGACGAGCCTCGGGACCACAACCACCAGTATCGCCAGGGCGGCCACCAGGAGAAGAGCCAGCGTGACGATGACCTTTCGACGGCTCGACATAAACTTGACTTCCAATGGCCGCAAACGAATCCTGCACCGGCGTTTGCTGCAGGGTTTAATGGCCGGTGGGGCGCTTCGCGGGACGAAACAGTCTGGGTGAAACTGGCAATCCGCACCCGCGCGGCTTTGCCGCCCTGCTGTGCGGGAAAGCCTAGCAGGCTGCTGAAAAAACATCCGAGCATGTCATCCTGAGCGGAGCGAAGGATCTGCTTTTTGTTTGTTTTCAATGAGGAACAGCAGATGCTTCGCTGCCCTCAGCATGACAGATACCCTTTTTCAGCAGCCTGCTAGCCTAGGGCTTTCCGGTGCGGCGGCAAGCCCTTTGTTTATTTATTTTTTTCTATCCTCTGCCCGGAAAGGCTTACCCTTTCCGCACAGTTCTGCGGCGCAGCCGCTAGTCTCACACAGTCTCTAATGGCTGGGACTAGCCGTTGACACCTTGGGGGGCAGGACTCGCGTTAGCGTCGCTGTGTAGTAATCGAAGAACTGTCTGTTCGCCGGCGCGACCTGAACGGTCTCGATGAACTGGGAAGGGTCCGGATGCCGGATCAAACGCCGGAAAAGCCAGCCGGGAGGAGGATTGTCGCCGCCTTCCTGGTTCAAGGAGATTTCCGGTCCGTTGACGGAAAGGCGATACAGCGTGATGAAGCCGGTTGTGGAGAACCACCTCAGGAAAAAGCCTGAGCTGCGTTCGCCGCTCAGGACACCCAGGGAGTCCTCCTTTACTGCCGGGACCGTCTTGGTTGCCACGAACCAAACCTCCTCACGAAGAATCATGAGGCGCTGATTGAGATCGTAGGCGGCTGAGAAATGAACTTCTCCTTGAGGCCCATTGCCTGTCAATTTGCCCGTCCACTCACCCACTAGCCAGTCCAGAGCTGAGAAGTCCGGTTTCGGAGGCAGCACTATTGAGTAGGTGGCTGGCTGCTTTTCTTTGGCCAGAATCAAGCCCGGCGCCAGCAACAAGAAGACGGGGAGGCACAGCCATTTCATCATCGGGGTCCCCCTCCGCGTAATACTTTTTCACCCGGATATTATAGCGGCTTTGGTTGAGGAATGTCCCGCTCGATGAGTACAGGCTTCTGTGCTGCGTCAGCTAAACGCATGGCTTTCATTTGCGACCTCTTTGTGTTTGGTGGGTTAATCTCAGAGATTGTGAGAAGCCCAGAATGGCCCCATTTTGAGCTCCAGGGCGAACTCCCAGTGGCGATACGGGGTGGATTGACCGTAACCTACTCAGCGCAAACGAGATGTGCAAACAATTATGTTCACAAGAAAATCCTTCCGGTTGCTTTCGCTAAGGTTGTTCTGAACGCAATAGAGAATAGAGGGGGAAGAGGGGTGGAGAGGTGTGGAGCGGGCTAATGGATTGTAAACTTATGAGGTTGGCACCATGCCCAGACGGTGAAGAGCCTCCGTGAACAGGTCTAGCCAATTGTGCGGGCAGGGACTGTCCTTGCCGGGGACGAGCTTTGGGCCGCCCACTAGGGGCGGCAGATTATGAGTGCACTTGCGCCCACCAGCATCGCCCGGAAGGCGTACGAGCAGTTTGGGATCTTTAAGTGCTCCGATGCACTGATCCGTCACGGCATCTCGTCTCCAGCCGAACAGCTAGCGACTCTTGTCTGGTTCGTCCAG
>DATJKY010000527.1:0-6951 GCA_035490955.1 Terriglobia bacterium
CGAGTGGGAAGGCCCTCCGTCCCGACAATACGACTATGCCGACATATTCCCCGAATCGCCGTACGCGGCTGAATTCGTAAAGAAATACGGCAACGACCAGGTGCGGATCGACGGAGTGGGAAACGAAGGCGACCTCAAACATGTGGACAACTTCTTCGATTGCGTGCGGTCGCGGCAGCAACCGAACTGCGATGCGGATATTGGTTATAAAGTCTCAGCAACGTGCGATCTCTCGGTGCGTTCCTATCGGAACGGCAAGGTGTATTACTTCGATGCTGAACGCGAAGAGGTAGTGACAAAGGCATGACCGTCGGGCTGGTTGACATCGGGGGAACTTCACACCCATTTGTTGTCAGCTTCAGACTAATCGGGGACGCTGAAGTCGTAGATCCTGCCCGCAGTACTGCCTCCCGAGGAGGCTGACACGTTGCGACCTGCCATCATGTCCTGCTGGCCCGTTCCCATGAAGAACCCGTACTCTCCAGGTTGGAGGTTGCCCTCTAGCGTGATCCTGTATGTTCTGACTCCCACATGCTCGGACTTGAAAGGGATTTCCTTGTCCTGCTTAACTCCCGACTTACCACCGCTGATGCCGCCAAAGGTGCCAATTTGGAATTCCCTCCGGCCGCCTTTCTTCTCGAGCCTGATCAGGGCGTAATCAGCCGCACTGCTGCCTTCGGGAACGTAAAAATAGAATACCGGCTGCCGCTCCTTCACGTGGTTGTTCGACGTCGGTCCATTCAAATACGCATCCCAATGCTGTCCCCGCATGCCGTAGGTGAGAAAACTGCCGGCCCGCCCGCCCGCCTTCGCCTGGCTTATCGCCTGCCCTTGGATGAGAACGAAAGTGGCGCCATCCTTCCAGTAGACGCCCACTTCCGGGGGCGGCAGATTGGGGTCGACAGAGACCGGGGCACCAGCTGGCAGTATCGACACCGGGGGAGCCGGGTTAATCATCACTTTAATCACCGCGTCCGAGACCTTCGCCGCCTTCAGCGCCTTCAGGCTGTCGACACTGGTGTCGAATTTTAGACCGTCGGCTCCACTCACGCTGCGAATCTTCGCGATTATGACGTCATCGGAAAGACCCGCGGCCACCATAGCAATGATGTCCTGGTTGGTGAGCCTCTTGGCCATTTCCTGGCCCCAGGCCGAAGATGCTAGGAAAAGGCAGAGGAGCACCATAAAGCACCTAGGTTTTGTCATGCGACACCTCGTGTGACGCGGGTGGCGCAGACATGGTGGGTTTCCATGTATGTCGTGCTCACCGCATATATCTCAAACAGCGCGATGGATGCGCCACCCCGGGTACGAATGTCACTCTGTTAACCGTTCTCTTTAGGTTTTCGCAAGGCGGCACACTCAACCAGTTGTCTCGTTCCCAGCCTCCTTACAGTCCAGTATACATCCGAGCGTCGCGCGCTGGTGATTGGGCCTAACAGGCTGATGAAAGACCGTAGCCGCGCGCTCCGGAAGGGCGGGCTTCAGCCCCGCCCGGGCACGCCTAAAGGGCGTAGCCCGATACGATAGTGTGACGGCACGAATTCTGCAGCTAGTGCGACTAGGGCTCGACGAGTGGAAGTTGCGACGCCAACTGCAAGTCGATCATCAATTGAACGCGCCGATCCAACTGGTAGAAGAGAGCCGTGTTCTGCGGGGACAGAACCTTGCGAAACATCGGAAAGTACTTCATTCTCAACTGCGCGACGGACTCATCCACGCCCAGCCACTTCTTTACAGAGCCGTCGGCCTGGTCGGCGGTCAACGAGCCCGAACTCTGCACATACTGTTTTATCAAGTCGTACTTCGCATTGTTAATCTGGACCAGCTCCCCGACATACTGTTCATAGACTGGCCAGAATTTTTCCGCTTCGTCGCCGGTCAAATTCATATTGGCGGCGATGAGCTGCTTCCTCTGCGAGCGGAGGTCCTTCCGCAGCATTGAAATGTCCTGATCGATAGATGCTGTGGGTTTGGCCGCGGCTTGCCTCGTGTTGTCCTGGGCAAGAGCCACGCCACAAGTGAGCAGAAGCAATCCTGCTGTTACCGATGCCACCGACCTACTGGTTTTGATTTCGGTCATAAAACCTCCTTGAAATTTAGCAGGCTGAGAGAAAGATAGCCGTCATGGTGAGTGTCACAGGGGCCTGGGGCCCACAAATAGGCTGGAAAGCGCGACTTACGCGTGACTCTCGACGGAGCATGACGCTGCGTTTATAGGAGCCAACGCACCCGGCCACCGCCCAGCTATTGGGCAACGACCACATCGATGTCTCCAGTCTGGTTATTGATCGTAGCCACTCCACACGTCGTGGAGTTGCCGTCCGCGTCAAACCTGCAGCCGTAAATTCCTGCGTTCTTGGCGCCGCACTGGGTGGCGTTTAAATTCACAGCGTACCACCCCGAGCCCGCAGGCTTCCCGGCCTTATTGCCATCAGCGTAAAGCGCCTCGAGGATGCCACCGTTGGCCGTCCCTCCAGTCGCGCAGGCAAAGTCATCCTCCCGGTAGGTGTACAGAATACCGTTCTGAGCGTCGTAGAGGAAGTCCGAGGTTTCCGCCACGCCGTCATCGTCCACGTCCACCTCTTCGGTCCAAAAAGAAGAGGGTTGCATGGTGCTCGCCGTCAGCTGGCCTTTCCCAATGGAACTCTGCTGGCTCTTCTGTTTGGCAGTGTCGGGGGCGGCGGGGGACTTCGATTTTGCTTTCAAGTTCGCGCCTACCTTAACCTTCGGTGCCACCGGCTGGGTTGCAGCGCTCTCGCGGGCGCCTGCGCCCGGTTGTTCCTGCTTGGTTTGCTCGCTTTGCTTCGAGCAGGAAAGAGCGAGAGTGCAGACAACTGCCAGGCTGGCGATAATCGTCGTTTGTATCGTTCTTTTCATGAAGAAATACTCCTCCTTTGAGGCACATTCTCTGATTTCAACTGACGCATCGTACGACAAGCAATCAGGCCGTATATTTACTGTTCAGAAGTTCTAGATATTAGCGCATTCCCGAGCGCGTCGGGGGAAAATCGGCAATCCCTCTGGGGCCGCCCGGGCGGCACAAGTCACTTAGACCGAAGCAAATCATAGGTGGGATTGCGCAGCAGCGTCGGCACCAGATGGCGGCGAAGCACGCTCCCAGCATGGGCAGAAACAACGCAAAGCTTCCCATCATAACTAGGATGATGCCCGTAACCGGCGCGCGCACGACGGCAGTAAAAATGCCGCCATAAAACGAACGAGCCCCGGAGCCGATCAGCTCGCTCGAGGGCAAGCCTGAAAGCCGCTCCCAGCAATCCCGCTGCACTACCCGCGATGAGCGCCACGAAACTCAGGACAAGCAGCCTTCCGCGTCCCTCCGCGAGGCTTCGGGTTCAGAGTTCATCCTCGGCACTCACATCTTACGCAGGTCAAGCGCGAGTGCCACCCAGGCCCAGCCGCGAAAAATCAAATCGATTCCCACGAAGAAGCCTATCACCCAAAGGCCTGAGGCGGGCCATTGCGCCAGGACGAGAACACCCAGCAAAGACGTGATAATTCCGTTCAGCGCCTGCCAACCCCAGTCCGGCTCACGAAGTGCCAGCGAGGCGACCAGTTGAAACAGGCCGGCAATCAGGAAGAACATTGCCATGAAAATGGTCGCGACCTCCGCGCCTATCAGCGGCTTCCTCAGAATCACTACGCCGGTTACGAGAAAGAGGACCGCTGCCACCAAGTGAAGGAAGGAGCCCGCCCACTTGCCGACCAGGAGAGCCTGGGCGACCTCGATGCCACCGGCGAGCACAAGCAGCCATCCAAAGAACAACATCGAGATGACCGTAGCTTTCACGGACCTAACAACGGCGGCAACACCCAGCAGTAACAATCCGATGCCCAAAGCCAGGAACCATCCCCAGTGCTGGATCATCTCGGGGGGAATTCGCACCACCAGAGCTTCGATCTCACTCATTAGTCAGGTCTCCCTTCCGTGGATTCTGAGTTGCTATCCCCCATAAACGCTAACTGAAGCTGGCCTTTGATGTGGCCCTGGAAGGAGCCAACCGTGAGTAGCCGTACGTACAACCTACGGATGACGGGGGCGCCCAACCGTCCCAACCCCGTGAGGGGTTGTCCGGCCCCGTCAGGGCCGCGACAATGAATTGGGGTTCAATTTCCGTAGGTTTCACCTACGGCTACTCACGGGGTTGCCCTTCGGGCAACCAGGATTTAGGAGCGACGAGAAGCCGACTCCCGTCTTAAGTTAGCGTCTATGGGGCGTTGCCCGCGGCTAGGTTATGCATCCCCCGCGGGGATGAGAGGGCTCGCATCCTCGCGACAACGGGTGCTTTCTTAATGACCCGAAATTCCGTCACGAGCGCTGGTGGCCACGATAACATTAGGAGGCCGGAACAAGGGGCAATCCGACCCTCAGAAGGGACTCGGCGGCGCTGCGTTTGCGCGTCCAGCTTAAGGAATACTCATCGCTGCCACAAGGACACTAGCTGCCGCCAGCGGTCACAATAATCTCTGTGCTCGTTTCCCCGCACATCCCGTAGATGGCTCCCGAAACGCAAGCTCCGGTAGAAAACTTGAAACATCCCGGCCTGTTCGCCACGGTAGTAATCGGACGGTCGGCACCGCCGATGATGGTTCCTTGGCCAAACGGAGAAGAAGAGCCAAAGTCCAGAACGAAACCTACGTTCTTGGACTCGCTTTTGAAGGTTACCTTTGTCCCAACCTTGACACAGAACGGCGCATTTTCCTTAGCGCCCGCAATGCCGGGAGTAACAGAAGCGGCGCTAGCCGTCCGCTTGATGTCCACCATACAAGGAGCGCTAGCTGACCCGCAGGTGGTACTGGCGTTGCACATCGCCTGCGGGTCTGATTCCGAGCAGATATACTTATTGCTATCCTTTTCTTTGGCCGCCACGTAAGTGGCCATCAGAACGAGAGGCAACAAAAGCAAACTGCCATAGATTGAGACACTGCCTCTAATTTTTCCAATTTTCACAAGGCACCTCACTAAGAAGTGAAATTCAAAAATTATGCAGGACACGACACTAGTTGACGCCGGCCGTTCCTGGCCAATCGATGACATCAACCAACTTCCAGGCGTTCTGATTGAGATCAAGCTGCAACTTCCCTTCCTTATCAATGATGAGTTGGGCGGCAGGAAACAGAACGCCCGTGTCCTTGCTCTTGTCCGTCGCGTTCAAGTCGAATTCGCCCGCCGTCAAGTTGAAGGACATGGTCTGGCTGTCCGTCCAAGCTTCGCCAAATCTAATCTGACGATTGGTGACAAAGCGAATCTTCCGGCCCGTCGGGGTTGGAATCTGGGCGATGTAGGCGCAGTCGTAGCCGAGAGTCCCCGTGATCTCGACATGTCCCACCGCTCTCATTCTTTGGAGTGCTGTAACCAACCCCTGGTTCTGACCTTTCTGGAAGGCCTGGACCAGGACCTGCTTGTCCGCCGGCGTCGAGAAATCATAAATGTTCAGCGTGACGCCAATATTCGCCCCGAGCTGGGTGCCCGTACCCATGGCTGTGGCTTCAATCGTCTCCGGTCTCGGCCCACGGGAGAAGCCGGGAGCAGTCGCCACGATCAGCACAGCGATCATCAGCAAAGCGCCGAGAGCACGGGTTCGATTTCCTGGAGCCGCGTTTTTCAGTTGCCGCATTTCATTACTCCTTTCCTGAGGAAACAGCAATTGACAGTCCCTACATTCGGTGTGGGATATTAACCCAAGCTAAGTGCCGATGCAACGACCAAGCCCAAGCCACCCAAGCCACTAAGCCACCCAAACCAAACTGCCAAAATGGTGTTAAGTCCGGGCGAGCTTGCGAAAGGCCAGAGCCATCATCAGGCGGGTGGTGCCGGTCATCAACATGCTGATACCAACCAGTAAGCCGATCACCCAGAACGAACTGGAAGGCCAGTGCCTCCAGATCATGACGCCGAGAACAAGGGTGATGATTCCATCCAACAGCATCCACCCCGAGCCTCCAATCTTGCGGGTCGAGAAATAGCCGACGATGTCGAATACGCCTTCGGCAAAGAAGAATATGGCCAGCACGAGAGTCAGGGTTGCAGCTCCGGCGCCCGGGTGAAGAACTAAGTAGACTCCTGCCACGAGGTAGACAACTGCAACCAGGAGCTTCCAAGCAATGTGGCCGATACCCTTGGACTGAAAGGCGTGGACGAGTTGGGCGGCGCCATTGAACAAGATCAGCCATCCGATCACAATGACGACGCCTAATGAGGCAGCCAGCGGTGAGGCGATGGCGAGAAGCCCGAAAATGATCAAGAGAATCGACCACCCGATCGACGGCGAGGAACCTCGCTTTACCACTGCTTCAGGTGTTGCGCCCATAGTGTCTCCTTAAGCGAAAGACCTTGTCTTCGGCTCGCTGGTTTACAGGCTCAATCCCAGGATGCCGCGGCTTTGGCTCTCAACGGCCCCACAGCATACACCCTTAGCGGGGTTTCAAGGCAGCATTTTCTATACCTTCTTTAGCGTCGGTCCGCCGCTTCAGACGTAGCGTGAGCATCTCGCCCGCTGTGGCGGGAGCGTCTGGCTCCAGCAGTTATGCGTAGCATTCCCAACCCTTGCCCGGGCGTCGAAACCGGCACACCAGCGGTGAGCCGCGCAGGCAGGATGCCCACGCCTCGAGTTTCTATTTCCCCTTGAGTTTCTACATTTTGGGTCGAAGGGTTGGGGAGTTCCAGCCCCAAAGGGGCGCCCTATCCCAGCCCAGGCCGGAGGCCTGGGTGGACAAGCCAATCCCGCAAAGCGGGACAGAAGCCCTGAAGGGGCGCTCGTGAGGTAGGCATGCCTCAAGCACGCCGGCGTTTACGGGACCGAGGTGGATCCCTCTCTAAGCTCTACGTCCATCTCATCTTTAGTACCCAGCACCGGGAAGCGCTGCTGATGCCATCGGTTCGCCGCTCTCTGCACGCCTACTTGGCGACAGTGCTCAAGAACCAGGACT
>DATJKY010000528.1:0-5991 GCA_035490955.1 Terriglobia bacterium
CTGGCCAGGGCGCATGTAGGGGGTTAGGGCCTCGAGGTGAGATTCATCGCGGAAAAGTGTTTCTCTCGCCATGAGCCCATCAAAGTACACTTTGGTGTCCTGGGAGAAGTTGTCCCCGAAGACGGTAACTGCGGTTGGGGGTGTACTCGGCCCCGTGTCAGGGTTAATGTCATAGAGTTTTACTGCGCTGTTTGCAGCCTGACGCGGCGGATCGCAAGCGGCCTTGGATGCAGAACACCCACAGAGGGCCACCATGATACCTACAGGGAAAGCGGACCTTGCATACATTAGAGCCCTCCTTGGTTGAAAGTCGGAACATCTGTTCCGCTACCGGCGGGCTAGGGGCAAGTGGAGCCGTTTGGGCCCTTATTGCAATTGTAGCCGAGATCAAATTAACTGTCCTGGGTCATATGGCAATTCCCTCCGTCGGTGCAGACGATCTCGGTTCTTATGTGGAAATAGTGCCATTTGCAGTCTGACGGAGACGCCGTAAACGTCTCTGTTGACGAGAGCTGGCCCGTCCCGACTACGTGCGCCTCGACGCAATTTTTGGGGTGGAACGTACTATCATAGCTGACCGGACCACACATGACGTGGGTGAAGGAACGGGTTACGGTCCAAGAATCTTGGGCTTGAAGGTCTTGAGTGTTTGGGCAGTTTATTACTCCTTCTCCGCTGCCACTGCTGCCGTCCCACTCGAAAGCGCAGTTTCCGCAGGCCCTCGCATCTACCGCTTGAGCAACCCCACTAAGCGCGAGAAGCAGCCACAGCGAAATACTTCGGATGTCTTTCATAATCGGGCTCCCGCAAAGGTAGAATGCAATTAACACCAGCATACCCATAACAAAGAGCGTCTGTCAGTAGAATTTTCTGTGAGTCGCAGCGAAATGAGAAGTAGAATTCTTGTGAAGTCTATTGCAGGGCCATATATTCTTCAAGCCTGGCGTGAGGATAGCCCAATTTGGCGCAACATTGAGTTCTATTTAACAGCATGTAACCACTCATGCGTACCTACACGGCGACCCGGGGAGGCTCCGCTCTGGACCACGTTCAGCGTTCGTCAGACTCTTCCCGCTGCCCGATTTGGAAGGTTGCGGAACGGGAGTCAGTTAGAATTTCTCTGCACGGCGCAGGGCTTGGTCTTACTCGTCGGCTTCCTCACAGGACTGCCGGCTCGCGGCACCGGTCAGGCCAGCGCGGAGGCGTTCGAAGACCGGCTTGCGGAAGGCGTCAAGCTATTGGACGAGGGACACCTTCTCGAATCGGTGAAGGTTCTCAATGACGCCAAGCAGAGCGCCCCCGAGGATGCGCGTCCTTATTTCTACTGCGGCATGGCCTTGGCCCAGGCAGGGCGCATGCGCGACGCCGCATCCGAACTGGGAGAAGCGGCTCACTTGGCTCCTGCCCAGCTCGATTACCGGGTTTTTCAGGCCCACGTGCTCGTTGAGCTCAAGCAGGCGTCCGCGGCCCAAGACGCCCTGGCGGTGTTTCAAAAGGAACAAATGGTCGAGCAGCTGAGTCCGGCCTGGCTGCGATTGCTGGCCGACGTTTATTACCGCCTGCAGATCACGGACCCGGCGCTCAAGATTCTCGACCTCTGGGCCCAGCGTGACCCGACCGACGCTCGCATCGATCTCTATCGCGGCCAGGTCTACGTAGTGAAAGGGCAGCCGGAGACGGCCCTGAGCTTCTTTAGGCGCAGCCTGGAAAAATCGACACAGAACCCGCAGGCCTATTTTGAGATGGGCACGATCCTCTACGAGAAGAATCAGCTTGTTCCGGCTAAGAACGCGCTCTTGAGCGCGGTCCGCGAGGAGGCGAATAATCCTGAGTACCGTTCAAAGCTCGCCTCTGTCTACCTGGCGATGGGAGAGGCGGACGCGGCGATCGAATGCTTGCAAAGCGTGGAACCAGCCGGTTCCAACATACCGATGATTTACTATATCCTGGGGCGCGCTTATCGCAGCAAGGGCGATTCGGCGCGCGCCGCCCGATACGTGGAAAAGTTTCAGCAGGCAACTGCATCCGACCGCGACCGCCAAGCCCGCACCTTAGAGGCTGATCGGCCGATCGGCCAAGCGCAGCGGCAACTGGACCAGGGGAATCCCGAGGCAGCTCGGAGTCTATTTCAGAAAGCGCTGCAGGTTGATCCCAACCGCTGGGAGCCGAACGCCTACTTGGCTGAGATGGATCTTAATTCCGGAAATTTGCAAGATGCCTACCCGCGCTTGCAGAGGTTGGAGCAAATCGACCCCGACTCCGCCGTGGGGAACTTCTTGATGGCGCGATACTGGTTCAAGCAGAAGGACTATAGTCGGGCTCGGCTCTACGCCGAGAAAGTAAAGGTGAGCCGCCCGGATAATTCCGAACTCCGCGCTTTGTTGGGTGAAATTTACTTGGAACTCGGTGAGAAGCAGAAGGCAACCCAGGAGTACGAGGAGGCCATCCACCTGGCTCCAGAGCGCGCTGATTTGCGTGAGCGGCTTCGCAAGGTCACGGGCGAAGGGCCCCGGGAAAACTAACGATCATAAAAACGGTGCTTACCATTGTAAGAAACTCGGTGACATGGCTCGACCTGGGCTCGCGGCCCAGATGGGAGCGACGGGTGTAGGAGTGATGCGCACGCTACTCGCAGGTAGCGCGGGCAGCCTCCGGCCTGCCAGGGTTTCGCTCGCCGTGGCACGGGCCTCCTGCCCATGCCCTCTTGGACTTCGCCGGCGGAAGGCTCGCGCCTTTGTGGTGCTGTGGGGATTAGTCCTGGCGACGCGAGGATGGTCGAAGGCTCCGAACGTCGTTCTGATCACCATCGATACCGTACGCGCCGACCGCGTGGGGTGCTACGGTTACCGGCAAGCCCGTACATTCAACCTTGATGCGCTGGCCCGGGATGGGGTGCTGTTTCGAACTGCCGTCGCCTCTGTACCGCTGACTCTTCCTTCCCATTGCTCAATTCTGACCGGAACCTATCCCTCGCTGCACGGCGTTCGCGACAACCTGGGCTACCATCTGGGGGATTTCCCCCCGACCCTGCCCGCCCACCTGAAACGGAACGGTTATACCACGGGCGCGGTCGTAGGCGCGGAAGTTCTCGACGCACGGCGAGGTCTGAACCGGGGTTTTGACGCCTATTCGAGTCCTTTCCAGCGCAAGATGGGGCGCGACAATCCTCTCCTCATCAATCTTCAGGATCTGCAGCGCCGAGCGGAGGAGGTGGTCGACGATGCGCTCGGCTGGATGGCCACCCAGCCGCCCCAATCCCCCAATCCCTTTTTTGTGTGGATCCATCTGTACGATCCGCACACGCCTTATGATCCCCCGGCGCGGTTTCGAGCTCTACTCCGCGACCCCTATGACGGAGAGATTGCTTACGCCGATGACGCGATTGGGAAGTTGCTCGGATACCTGAAGGAACACGCTCTGTACGATCCAACCTTGATCATCGCTGCGTCTGACCACGGCGAGAGTTTTGGCGAGCACGGCGAATACACCCACGGATACTTTATTTACGACACGACGTTGCTTGTGCCGCTCATCATCAAACCACCCGTCGGATCGGCCATTACCTCCCGTCAAATCGAGGCACCCGTCCGAACCATCGACATTGCCCCGACTGTACTTCAATTGCTGGGCCTGGTCCCTCCCTCAAGCATGCAAGGCAGTGGCCTGCTCTCCCTGATGCGGGGGAAGGCCGCGACCTCACCCACAAGTGTGGCCTATTGCGAAACCTACTACCCGAATGAATTTGGGTGGAGTGCGCTTCGGGCACTTCGTAGCGGGCGTTTCAAGTATATCGACGCTCCGAAGCCGGAGCTCTATGACTTGGGAACTGACCCGGAAGAAACCCACAACCTCTATCAGACCAAGCAGGCCATAGCGCATGAACTCAGGTCACAATTCGAGGCTCTGGTCGCCAGGGTTACGCCCAAAGCGACCTCCCCGCGACCACAAGCGTCTCCCGAGGACGTCGAGACGCTCGCCTCGCTCGGCTACGTGGGCACGTCCAGTCCCTTTTCAACAACAAGTGCGGGACAATCGTTGCCCGACCCTAAAGACGAACTGGTTACATTCAAAGCTCTTTTCTCGGCTACGCAGATGGCCGCCGAGGGCAAGTGCGCCCGCGCTATACCGGTGTTGACTCGCCTCGCGCAAGAGCAACCGGCATTATTTCTGGGCCATCTCACTTTAGCCAAATGCGCGCTCGCCACCGGCAGGTACGAAGCTGCCGAGTCAGCTCTGGATTCCGCTCTTCGCCTCCGCCCGGACAATCTCGAAGCGACTTTCTACAAAGGGATCTGTCAATTCCAGGAAGGCCGACTCAAAGAGTCGTTATCCAGCCTGCAGTCCGTTGCAAAGCTCCTTGCCAATGAGCCCTACGTCCACTTTTATCTGGGTTCGATCTACGAGAAGCAAGGTGCGACGGACCAAGCCCTGGCAGAATTCCAAAAATGCGCGGCCATCGATCCCAGTTTTGAAGTGGCTGTCTACAAGGTAGGCTATTTCCTGGCGAAAAGCGGCCAATTTCCCGAAGCGATAGTGCAGTTCAAGAAGGTTATTGCCCTGGATGCGGGGAATGCCTCCGCCCATCACAACCTGGCTTTGGCTTTCGCCAAGTCAGGTAACGACGCGGAGGCTCAGCTCGAGTTCGAGACGGCCTGCCGTCTTGATGCCTCTTTTTGCCGGGTACCTGGGCAGCGCTAGTCGAGACTGAAGGCTCCCTCCATCACCTGCCCGGTTGCCAGGTCGTGTCCCCGGATACGCCACCTGCCCTTTGCATCGTTATAGGCGAGCGAAAAGATCTCAACGTGGGATTTTGCATTGAACAGGGAGTTCCGTGAATAAAGCTCACAAGGACGCCCGTCTGGCCCTTCAAGCTCCAGGCGGACCACGCGGCGCGTTCCTTCTGGAACCGATCCCTCGTTCAGCAACTTCACCTCCAGATGACTGCCCGCCGACACCGCGCCGGGCAGCTCCAGACGCAACTTAGGAAGCGGCTGCGAGGAGCGCGTGAAAATCAGCGGCCACCACGGGTCGAGTGTGGTTCGGTAAGCCTGAATTGTTCCCAGGTCGGCACGGCGGCGCACGTCGTAGGTCGGCATCGCCGACGGCCATTCGACGCCTACTTCGGCCGGCGTCTCCAGAAAGGTGTTATCAACGTCCTCGCCGGAGTCACCGGGCTTGACGTGTTCATAGTCTCCCAGCCCTTCGATGTCGAACTGGGGATTGCGAAAAGCGGCCACGTGGTCGCACGCTCCGTTTTCAAAGACGACCACCTCGACGCCGGGCACGCGCTTGCCGTCGGCACCGATCACGCGCACCCGAGGCCGGACTTTAGCGGAGTTGAGAATGCCCTCCACAAGATCCGGGAGCCCCGAGGTCGACTTCGGATCCAGCCGCTCGACGGCATATTCCGCCACGTCCAGATTCAAGAAGACGGCGCGACCACTCCCCACCGCGTTGACAATGACTGCCGGCACGCTGCCGCTCACGCCCTGCGCCTTGCCTGCCGTAACCACAACCAAAGGCTCGGCAGCCGAAGGAAAACTGAATTGCCTGCCCTCGATCGACACCGAGGTAGCCTTGCCGGGGCCAACCGCTTGCCGGCCCCCGGGTGGGGCGCGCCCAATCCCGAAAAGGTCGTCGAGTTGCCCACTGCCCAAATCGCGACCGTGCTCGTTCATGGTGCCGATTGCAAAATCGGCGAGCACCAAGCCGCCGGCCTGTACGAATTCGCGGATCTGCCCCGCCTCCCGGTCGCTCACCGCCACCGACTTCGGCATGATGAAGACACGGTACGCGCCCGCATTCAGATGGCCGGCCTCGATCTGCTCGCGCGAAAGAAAGTCGTATTGCAGGCCCAGGTCTTCGATGAGCTTCGTCCAACTGTTTCGGATGCCGTTGAAATGCAGGCGAACATCATATTTGTTCAACACCCAGTCGCGGGCGTGCACCACGTTCTCGAGGAGCCAATGAATCTGGACCGAAGCATGCGAG
>DATJKY010000529.1:0-4991 GCA_035490955.1 Terriglobia bacterium
TCGGGATCGCAGCCGGGCTCCCTCTCGCTCGCTTCCTGGCCAGTTTGCCCATTGGGGTCAAGCCGGTCGACCCGCTGGCATTCCTCGTTGTGTCGCTGATTCTGACCGCCGTTGCGCTCATCGCGAGCTACATCCCTGCGCGCCGGGCGTCAAAGGTCGATCCTATGGTGGCGCTTCGCTATGAGTGACGAGTGACAAGAGGCGAGTGACAAGCATTGGCTTGCGAGACTAACGAGCCGGTAGGTAGCGCGGACCCCGCCTTTGGGTCCGCGGTTGGTCCAGGCAACAGCCGCAGACGCAAAAGCGGCGTCTGCGCTACTCGCTTCCGTTGTCGGGTGCCCGTCGACTGACAGACTGAAGGTCGATGGCGGACGGTTGGAAGTTAAGGGTGAATCCATGCGGTTGTTCCACAAGCTGCCGCTTCGCTTGCGATCGGTCTTTCGCAAGAACCGAGTGGAGCAGGAACTGAGCGAAGAACTCCGCTTCCACCTGGAAAAACTGATTCAAGAGAACATCGAAAAAGGGATGACGCCGGACGAAGCCCGTTACGCCGCCTTGCGCGAACTAGGCGGGGTCGAGCAAATCAAAGGGGAGTGTCGAGACATGCGCCGAGTGAACTACGTTGAAAGTTCTATTCAGGACCTCCGCTACGGCCTTCGAATGTTGGCTAAGAACCCCGGCTTCACTGCCGTTGCCGTTCTCACGCTTGCCCTGGGCATCGGGGCTAACACAGCGATCTTCAGCGTCGTGGACGCGGTCGTACTGCGCCCATTGCCCTACAAGGATCCCGACCGCCTGGTGATGGTGAAGGAGCGGATTCCGCTGGTGACTCCCGAACCCATCCCAGTCTGCGCCCCGGACGTCATTCAGTTCCAGCGTCAGAATGAGGTGTTTGAGTCCGTCGCCGCCTTCCGCGGCGGGCAGCTCGACCTCTCGGGAGGGCGCGAGCCCGAACGCATCACGGCCGAGCGCGTCAATGCCAATCTGTTTTCTCTGCTGGGGGTGCAGCCGCTGGTGGGGCGCGCGTTCACCGCGGACGAAGACCAGCCGGGGCGCTCGCTCGCGATCTTGAGTTATCCCCTGTGGCAGCGTCGCTTTGGCGCGAACCCTGACGTGGTGGGGCGAACAGTGAATCTCAACCGCCAAGCCTACACGATAATTGGCGTCATGCCTCAGAGTTTTGTTTTCCCCCTCCAGGGGATGCAGCAGGGCGATGCGGCTGACGTCTTCGTCCCCATGGCGTTTACGCGCGAGGAATTGGGCAACGAGGGTGACAATTTCAACTACAGCGTGCTGGCGCGGTTGAAACCAGGCACCAGCTTGGCCCGCGCTAACGCGGACGCTGACGCCATCGCGTACCGGATCCTGCAGACTTATCCTCCTCAGTTTCGCGACAGGATCAAACTGGGGGCGGTTGCTCTCCCGCTCAGCGGCCAGGTGGTAGGCGGGGTCAGGCTGCTGCTGCTCCTGCTTCTGGGGGCTGTGGGCTTCGTGCTGCTCATCGCCTGCGCCAATGTGGCCAACCTTGTTCTAACCCGCGCCGCTCACCGGCAAAGAGAAATTGCGGTCCGCCTGGCGCTGGGCGCAGGTATGCATCGGCTGCTTCGCCAGTTAGCAGCGGAAAATCTGTTGCTGGCTGTCGCGGGGGCAGGGTTGGGCCTGCCCCTGGCCTTCGCGATCACGCATGGCCTTGTGCGGTGGATGCCGGCGAACATTCCTCGGGTCCACGCCATCGAGTTGGATCTTGCGGTCCTCGCTTTCACTCTGACGCTGGCGGTGCTCGCGGGCCTTGTGTTTGGCGTCTTGCCGGCGCTG
This sequence comes from Terriglobia bacterium, assembly GCA_035490955.1. GTDB lineage: Bacteria > Acidobacteriota > Terriglobia > UBA7540 > UBA7540 > DATJKY01. The sequence goes on from DATJKY010000529.1 coordinate 1,816, forward strand.
GCGGCTTCGCGCACGGACCTCCACAGCACGCTCAAGGAAGGCGGGCGGAGTACGCAGCAGGGGCCGCAGCACCATCGCCTGCGGTCGGTCCTGGTGGTGGCAGAAGTCGCTCTGTCGCTCGTGCTGCTGGTGGGAGCCGGACTCCTGGTGCGCAGTTTCGCGCGCGTGCTCGCCACCCGACCCGGGTTCGAGCCCGAAAGTGTCCTGACGGCGTCGCTGAGCCTTCCGGAAGCGCAGTACAAGCAGGATCAGCAAATCCGGGGTTTCTACCGCGACCTTATGGCCCGCCTGCAAGAGTTGCCGGGCGTGAAGGCGGCAGGCGCCTCCACCGACTTGCCTCTCCAAGCCGGGTGGAACCACGTCTTTACGCCGGAAGGCTACCAACCTCCGCCCGGCGCGGGCCTCAACCTTTGCTACCACTCGGTTATTCTAGGCGACTATCTTCAGACCATGGGAGTACCGCTCCTCCGCGGGCGATACTTTCCGAGCAGGATACGCCCGGCTCAACTCCCGTATTGATCGTCAGCGAGTCCCTCGCCAAGCGATACTGGCCTAACCAGGACCCCATTGGTAAGCGCCTGCATTGGGGTCCGCCGGAGTCCAAGGACGCCTGGCTGACCATTGTGGGCGTTGTGGGCGACGTGAAACAGGGTCCTCTGGACGCCCCGACGATACAACATACCTACGAGTCGTATGTGCAGCACGACGTTCCGGCCAACACTCTCAACGTGGCGGTGCGGGCGGCGGGCGATCCCGTGAGCCTCACCTCCGCGCTGCGCGCCGCCGTCTGGGGGCTCGACCACCAACTCGCGGTGGCCGAGGTCAGGACCATGAGCCAAGTCATCAGCGAGTCCACCGCTCCGCGTCGCTTCAACCTGTTCCTCCTCTCGGCCTTCGCAGCGCTTGCGCTAGTGTTGGCGGCGATCGGAATCTACGGCGTGCTCTCCTATTCCGTTACGCAGCGGACGCATGAGATTGGAATCCGCATGGCCTTGGGCGCGCAACGCGGCGAGGTCCTGCGTCAGGTCGTCGAGCAAGGCTTGCTCCTCCTGGGTGTGGGCATCGTCATTGGAATCGCGGGCGCGCTGGCCTTGACACGCTTCCTCGCAAGCCTGCTTTATGAAGTGAGGCCCGTTGACCCGCTGACGTTTGCGGCTGTTTCGGCGATCCTAGCCGGAATAGCTCTCTTGGCGAGCTACATCCCCGCCCGCCGGGCGACGAAGGTCGATCCGATGGTGGCGCTGAGGTACGAATGACGCTATCGGGTGATTGAGCGATCGGGTGATCGGGTTGATTTGACAGAACCCAGCAACCAGAAACTCCGCATATTGGCAGGTAGCCACTAGCCAGTAACCACCGGCCACTGGTTTTCATGATGGTTTTTCGCAGCCGGGCTGCTCGGCGTAGAACGCGTTGCCCCTGTAGTCGAGCTCTTTGAGCCCTGCCTGCGAGGTGTAATATCCTCGGATCGTCTCTCCCTTGATCCAGACGAAGAAACGAGTACCTCCGTTCTCCTGGGACTTGTCGGGGCGATCGTCAGACATCACGCTGAGCAATTCGAGTTGTTGATCTTGACGTATGCTGAGAAACGAATTCCGGTAGCGTTGGTGTGACTGCTCTTCGAGCCAGCGCAAGCCATCCCGCCAGGTCTTCTGAGCATCATGGGTCTCCAGTTCCTCAACCCGGCTAGAACCGTAGTAGGCAACCGCCAATGCGCGGTGATCCGGGGCCAAACGTTCGGCTGCCTTTCGGACGGCTGGCGCCTGAGATAAGCGCAGGTCAATCCATTCGGCAACTTCGTCAACGCCATCTGAACGAGCCGCAGATCCTACCTGAGAAACGGTCTCTGAATTACCCACTGTGGCCGCGGCGGGCAGAGCGGCCCCAACTCCGATAATCAATTCGATAATCCGACGCACGGTTTGAAACTCCTGCGATGTAAGAAACTCCGGCTGAAACCGACCGGTACGCGGGCGCACATAATCCGTCGCGCTGCCCGCCGGGATCGAATGAAACCTTGCGTCGCTGGATAAAGCGTGGCTCAAATGATCGTTGGAGGGTTCGTAGAGTCCGGGCGGCAGCTCCGCGCCGCTGTGCGAGGAGACTTCCGCCGGCAACGCCTCTGGCTTTGCCTCTCCCCAGGTACCGCTGAAGCCCATCAGGAAGGCGGTCTCGCCCAGGCGCAGAAGCCATTCGCGGCGGCCGGGGGATTTTGGATTTTCGATTTTGGATTTTCGATTGCTCTCGTCCTCTGCCATCGGTCCTCGTACCCTTAAAGCATTCGTAGGGCCTGCCCCTACAGCGCCAATCCAAGATCCAAAATCGAAAATCCAAAATCCAAAATCCAAAATCCCCTAGAGGTTGCCCCGCCGGTACTCCTCCGCCATGTAGTCGGCCGCTCGAGCCGAGATGGCCATGATGGTTAGCGTTGGCTCGTAGCAGCCCTGGGTAACAAAAGCGGCGCCGTCGGTGACGAAGACATTCTTCACGTCGTGGACCTGGTTGAAGGCATTCAAGACGCTCTTCTTCGGGTCTTTGCCCATTCGCGCTGTGCCGCACTCATGGATGTTCTTGCCGAACATACTCAAGGCTTCCCTTGGCGGCGTCGGATTTTCGAGTTTCAGGGCGTCAAGGATGGCGAGCACATCCTCGCGCATGGCTTTTGCCATGGCATGCTCGTTCTCGCCGTAGCTGGCAACAATGTGGAGCACGGGGATACCCCAGGCGTCCTTTCGCTCACGGTCCAGTTCTACATAGTTCTCATAGCGCGGCAGGCATTCGCCCTGCGCCATCATCCCGAAATAGGTGGGAATCTCCTGCCGCACCTGGCGGCGCCATTCGGCACCGAACCCGGCAACGGAAAAGGCATGCCCGTAGAGTTCCTGGCTGCCGTCGCCATCAAAGCGGTAGCCACGCAAAAAGTTCTTGTTGGTGAGGCTGCCCGTATTCGCGTACTTGGGAATCAGGAATCCGCACGGCGTGCCAACCGGCTGACGCGTGGACGACTGGAGCGTTGGCATGATACCGCCTGCCCCCTCCAGGGTGAAGTGGTCCATCAAGTAGTGGCCGAGCACCCCGTTCGAGTTTCCCACCCCTTGCGGGTAGCGGCTGGAAGTCGAGTTCAGCAGAATGCGAGTGGATTCGAGCGTCGAGGCAGCCACCACGATAATCCTGGC
>DATJKY010000530.1:0-4970 GCA_035490955.1 Terriglobia bacterium
GAAATGGCCGGCGCCGGCCTGCGATCCGACAGAAAGGCGATCCAGCGCCCATTGGGCGACCACTCCGGATCCTTGTCATGACCGGACTGTGTGAGCTGTAAGAGCAATCCTCCCCCTTCGTCGCGGTAGAGCCACAAGTCGCTGCGAAAACGGTTTTGCTCCCAGTCGGCACGAGACGTTTCCACCACAACGGCGCGGCCGTCGGGAGAGATCTCCACAGCAGCGATGTCCACGGAATTGAAGAACTCGTCCAGGGTCAGCAGGGGCTTTTCCGCACCAATGGCGAAGCAAATGGACCACGGGATGGCCGCCGCAACCACCAACATCCGGAATTTAGGCATCATTCCTCCCGTCTCACGAAAGACAGCTCTCGTTTCTACTGGAATTACCACGAATGGGCAACCTTTTTCCACTCTGCGCAGGTTTTCGTGGTGGCTCACTTTGATGTAGAGGCGGCCTTACACCGCCATGTCGTCAGGTTAACTCGCCGCTACCAAGGCAAACTGACCCCAGCGCGCAGGTTTTCCGGCGACCAGCCGATAGTAACAGGTGTGGCTGTATTCAGTTATCGAGCAAGCCGCCGCCGAATCAGCTTCTTCGTTTCGGGTCTCGGTCGTGGAACTCTAGTTGCCAAGCACCACATGATAGAATACTAACTCGAGGTGTGTCTTTTTGGGAGCATCCTTGAACGGTGCAAGAGGAGACGGAGTCGCCATTCCGGTTCCGCGCGGAACCTCAATCGATCGCTCTTGGTTGTGGCTGGTCGCAGGCCTGGTGGTGCTGGTTGCCTTCCTCTATTACAGCATCCTCGGATTCCTTGTCCAAGACTGGTGGACAGATCCGAATTTCTCTCATGGGTTCTTTGTTCCGGCCTTTTCGATTTTTGTCATCTGGCAGAGAAGAAAAGTGTTGGCCAGCATCCCTGTGGATCCGTCGTGGTCCGGCCTCGGGATAATCGTCTTGGCACTGCTGGTATATCTGCTCGGGGTGATTGGAGCAGAGCTGTTCCTGTCCCGTTCTTCTTTCATCCTGCTTCTTGCAGGTCTCGTTATCTACTTCCTGGGCTGGGGTTATTTTCGCGCGTTGATGTTTCCGTGGGCGTTCTTGTTCCTGATGGTTCCCTTACCCACTTTGGTCCTGAGCGAGGTCACGTTCCCTCTCCAGTTCTTTGCCTCCAAGCTGGCGAGCTCGTTGCTCGCGCTAGTTGGCGTGCCGGTGCTCCGAGAGGGAAACATCATCCAGTTGCCCACAATGTCACTTGAGGTGGTGGAGGCTTGCAGCGGCATTCGGTCGCTGGTGTCGCTGGTGACTCTAGCCGTCATTTACGGTTATCTTATGGAATCGGGCCGAGCCTTTCGGGTTATCCTGGCGCTTGCCGCGGTCCCCATCGCCATCGCGGCGAATAGTCTCCGCGTAATGGGCACAGGTCTGCTGGGTTTGTACTGGGGGCCCGAGAAGGCCGAAGGATTCTTTCACACATTTTCGGGTTGGGTTATCTTCATACTTGCTTTGGGAATGCTGTTTGCGCTGCACCGGGTCCTTCGCATGCTGCAGCAGCTTCTCCCAGCGTGGAAGGCATGAGCCGATCCGACACTTTGGGGATGCGATTCATTCCAGTGGCGCTGCTGATGGGCGCGGCAGCGCTTTTCGTGCATGGCCGGGGCCTGGGCGACCAGTTGCCAGCACGCAAAAACCTCGCTTCGTTTCCGGATCAAATCGGCGAGTGGAGCGGAACGAGAGTAAGTATTCAGGCGAAAGTGCTGGATGTACTCGGACCCGGTGAGTACACGGAGCGGACCTATGAAAACCCCAGCGAGGATCGCTACGTCGACCTCTTCCTCGCTTATGTGCCGAATCAACGTACCGGAGACTGGCTCCATTCGCCGAAGCATTGTCTCCCGGGTGCCGGTTGGACTCCGGTGGCGGAGAGCCGGCTATCGTTAGTGCGGCCCGGAGCGGGCCAGCTCACCGTGAACCGCTACGTGATTGCCAAGGGGCTTGATCGGCAGATTGTGCTTTACTGGTACCAGGCTCATGGCCGGGTGGTAGCCAGCGAGTATTGGGCAAAACTCTATCTAGTGGAGGACGCCGTCCGTCTGAACCGAACCGACGGCGCGCTGGTCCGCGTAACCACCCCGGTATCCGGCTCTGAGAGCCTGGAGAGTGGCGAGCGGAGGGCCGTTGCGTTTGCCGACGTGATCCTGCCCGTCTTGGACGAGTATATACCGCGCTAGTGCGTGAGCTACGTCACATTTCGCCAAATCCGCATTCCTATTGGGGGGCCCTAAGATGAAGAAGCCTCGTTCTTCGGCTGTATTTCTGTTGGTAATCACATTGACGGTGTTGTTTGAGGGCTGCCATCGTGATCCCGCCGTTGCCAAGCGCAAATACCTGGAGAGTGGTGATCGCTACTACGCGAAAGAGAAGTACCGCGAAGCCGCCATTCAGTACCAGAACGCCATCAAGATTGATCCGAGGTACGCTGAGGCCCACTTCCAATTGGCCCAGTCCTACTTGCGACTCGCCAATTGGATAGGCGCCTACCAGGAGCTGTTGCGGGTGATCGACCTGAAGCCGGATGATGCTAAAGCCCAGATCGCGGTCGGGAACCTGCTGCTCGCGGCGCGCAAGTTTCCTGAAGCTCAGCAAAGGGCGGAAACGGTTCTAAAGAAAGACCCGAATAATGTCGACGCGCACGTGCTGTTGGCCAACGCCTACGCGGGTCAGCAGGACGTTGAGGGTTCGCTCCAGGAGATGCGGGGAGCTATCCAGCTTGCCCCGAGCAAGCCCGAGACCTACATGAATATGGGGCTGCTGCAGCTCAGCGCGAAGCAGACCGAGCAGGCGGAGCAGAGCTTCAAGAAGGCCGTTGAGCTCAATCCCAAGTCGCTCACTGCCGTCCTGAGCCTGGGCAACTTTTACGCCGGGCAGCGCCGCTGGGCGGAGGCGGAGGGGTTGTTCCGGCAGGCGATCGAGCTTCAGCCCAAGAAGGTCCTCCCTCGAGTGGCACTAGCGCGCCTGTACTTGGTACAAGGGCAAAGATCCCAGGCCGAGCAGGTGCTCGCCGATGCCAAGAAGGCCCTGAGCGACCAATCGGAAGGGTACCGCCTGCTCGGGGAGTTCTACTTGACCCTCGGCGACTTGGATAAGGCGACCGCGGAATACGCCTCTCTCTACCGGGAACATCCCAAGGACCACATGGTGAAGAAGGACTATGCCCAACTGCTCATCATGAAAGACCGTTTGGAGGAAGCCAGTCGCCTCAGCGACGAGATGCTGAAACAGAACCCCAGGGACGTGGATGGCTTGCTCCTTCGCGGGGAGATTCTGGACCGCCAGGACCGGCCCAAGGACGCCGTTCAGGCCTTCGAGTCGGCCTTGAAAACCGAACCCGACAATGCCGTGGCGCACTATCACCTCGGCCAAGCTTTCGCTCTCAGCGGAAACCCGGAGCGGGCGGAGAGCGAATGGCGCGAAGCCGTCCGGCTGGATTCAGTTCAGCACAGAGGACAGCCGACGATGATCGAGCCTCAAGAAGCTCTGGCAGCGGTAGCAGTGAACAAAGGGGATATTGACCTGCTGGCCCAAACCTCGGAGCAGATCATTCGTCTCCAGCCGGGTTCACCGAATGGCTATTCCCTGCGCGCCGCGGCGCGTATGGCTCGAAAGGACATGGCGGGTGCGGAAGAGGATCTGAAGAAGGCCATCGAGATCGCACCGCAGAGCCCGGTTGGTTACTCCCATTTGGCCGGATTGCGCCTGGCGCAAAAACAGTACTCTGAGGCGGAGAAGCTCTACGAACAGGCCCTGGATCGCGACCCGAATGCCGTCGACGCGCTGCAAGGATTGGTCAACCTCTACCTCGTTGAGAAGCAGCCCGCCAAGGCCCTCGCTCGCCTCAATCAGCAGATCTCGAAGTCGCCCGCGAACGGCACCTACTACCTGATCCATGCGAAGCTGCTGCTCGCGGGCGGGGACGCCAAGATGGCAGAGGCGGCGGCCCAAAAGGCCGTGGATTTGTCTCCCAAGAATCAGGAGGCTCTCCTCATGCTGATCCAGACGCAACTGGCCGCCGGGTCCACGGACCAGGCCGCGGCCACCTGCCAGCGCGCCATCGAGCAGAATCCCCATGACGTGCGGCCCCTCCTCTTTCTGGCGCAACTGCAGGAGTCACAGGGCGACTGGAAGAATGCCGAGCAGACCTATCACAAGCTGCTGCAGCTCCAGCCGGACAACGCCATGGCCGCTAACAACCTCGCCTACTTGATGCTGGAACACGGCCTCAATACGGATGTCGCCCTGTCCCTAGCCCAGACCGGCCGCCGGGGGATGCCGGACGAGCCCAGCGCCGCAGATACCTTGGGCTGGGCTTACTACCACAAGGGAACTTACCAGTCCGCCGTGGATCTGCTGGAAGAGGCGGCGAAGGAAGACGCGGCGAAGCAAAGCCCCAAAAAGAATGCCAACATCTACTACCACCTCGGTTTGTCGTACGAGAAGCTGGGAGACAAGGCGCGCGCCAAAGCTGAGTTCGAGCGCGCCTTGCAGATCACCCCGAACCCCCACGCCAGCGAAATCAAGCTGCTCCTTGCCGAGCTCGCCCGGCCCCCGCAGCCGTAGGGCGCTCAGCCGAAGTTGCCTCGGCGAACACCAGCACAGAGGTAAGCCACAGCTCCATTGCTTCGACTAGTGAGACTCGGCGCGCGATTCATCCTACGCACAACACTTCTCTGCCCGTGATCTGACTGTATAGTGTGGTACACTACTCGGAGAAAGTATGAGCCACCTTGTCTCGAGCCCAGATTTGCCGCGCTGGGAGAGACCTCCGAACGCAAGTTGCTCTTTCTGGCCTTCACCTTGCGGAGCGAAAACATCCGGGTGATCTCGGCTCGGCCTATGAACGAAAGGGAGAGGAAATTCTATGCCTCGCTACGTCAGGAATGAATCCGAGTACAGGCAGGCCAAGATCG
>DATJKY010000531.1:0-3518 GCA_035490955.1 Terriglobia bacterium
CGCACTAACTGCCGGATACAGCTGGGCCTGGGTCACTCGAGCGAGCGCCCGCGCCTCGTCCACCCGCTCCACAGCAGCTTTGACGCTCTGATTGGCGGTGGTGGCTTGCTGCTCCAGCCCGTCCAGGACCTGGTCTCCAAACACCACCCACCAGTTGCCCTTGGCGATTTCGTCTCGCGGTTGCCCCTCTTTCCACCCCGGAGGCGGAGCCTCTTTGAAGTTAGGGGGCACTTCGGCCTTGGGGCGCTGATAGTCGGGACCCACCGTGCAAGCTACTTCGAGGGCGAGGATGGCGGAAATTGCGATCGGGAAGCGCCACGTCTCGCAGGCTCTAGCCTTCTTAAGTCGGTACACCTGTCGCATTTGTCAAATTTCCGCGATCTCCTCACCGCTGACCTCTCTCCCCCATCGGGGGAGAGGGTGGACCGCGTAACGGGACGGGTGAGGGGGCATGGCTCGTCGGGCTCAGGTCGAAGCCGGCCCGCCTGTCCTTTGGAGGTTTGCCCCATATCCGTCAAGCGAGCCGCAGACCGAAAGGCGCGGTCTGCGCTACGGTTGTTTCTCGGTTCCCACCGGCTGTGCCGTTGGCGCCTGCACTTCAACCAGTGCACCCTCGGCGATCGAATCCGAAGGATTACTGATAACCAAGTCTTCCGGCGTCAGTCCGGAGAGTACTTCCAGGCTGTTGCCAAAGTCCCGGCCGAGCTGGACGCTCTGCAGGTGCACTTTGCCGTCGCCCTGAACGAGCGCCACTTGGGGTCCCTGGGCGCGGAAGAGCAGAGTGTTAGAAGGAATCACCACGGCCGGTCGGCTGGACCGAAGGTGAAACGTCACCTCGCCGAACTGGCCCGGCACCAGCACTCCCTTGGGATTAGGCACCCGGACCTCGGTGAGTAGAGTTCGTGTGCTCGGATCGATGGCGCCTGCCGTACGGACGACTTCACCCGGGAATTTCTGCCCGACAACTTCAGGGACTTGGACATCGGCCGAGACTCCGGGCGCGATATCAGGGCTATAGGTCTCAGGCACATTGACGTATACACGCAGTGTCGAGGTCTCGGCCAGCCGGAAGAGCAGGGTATTGGTGCCGGAAGCGATCAAGGAGCCGATGTCGATGTAGCGGGCGGTGATGGTTCCCGCAAAGGGAGCGGTAACCTTTTCGAAGGACTGCAGGTCCTTGAGTTGATCAACGGTGGCGATCGCGGCTTTCAAATTGGCTTCGTCGGCCGCAAGCGTCCCGTTGGCCTGGTCCACCTCCTGCTTCGAAACGCCGTCGACCTTAAGCAGGTTCTGGTACCGGGCGGCAGTAATGCGGGCCAAGTCAAGGTTGGCCTGGGCCTGCGCCTGGGCAGCTTGAGCCTGGCGCAACTGCTGATCGAGCTCAGGGGTCTCAATCTCAGCCAGCAGTTGGCCCGCCGTTACGTGAGCGCCGATATCCACCAGCCAGCGCTTGACATACCCGTTGGTGCGCGCGTAGATAGGGGTCTCAATGTATCCCTGCAGATTGGCCGGGAACGTCACGCTGAGCTGGGCGCCGCCCTTCTGGGGATGAACCACGCTCACTGGCGTACGGGTGCTCTCTTCAACTGTGGCCGCCAGATCTTGGCGCACGGCCTGCCGGGTGCGAAGTCGGAAATACAAGGCAGTGGCGAAAACGACGGCGGCCAAGAGGGCCATCGTCGCTATGTTCCTTCCTCTGTGTGGGCCATGCCTCGGGGTGCGCGCCTCAGGCGACGCTTCGAGCAGATTGTTGTCCTCTTCCGTGGTTACGGTGGGAGTTGCAGTCCACTCTTTCCGATCCATAGTCTTATCCTGCCGGAGACTACGTTCCTAAAAGGCTTGAGGTTTGGAACTTGCTTTCTTGAGTCAAGTTTTTCGTCAACGCTGTAAGCCAGAGACCCCTCACCCGGTCCCGCGACGCGGGACCACCCTCTCCCCTTGGGCCCTTGGGGAGAGGGCGGCGATCCCGCAGTCGCGGGAGAGCCGGGTGAGGGTTATGGCTCGCCCGTTTGAGGCGGAGCATCTTAGCTCTCTAGCTCGACTTGCTCCGACATCGGCTCGCGATATCCCTTTCGTCGTAGGATGCTAAAGATGACCGGAACAAAGAACAGGGTCGCCACGGTGGCAATCAATAGACCGCCGATGACCGCGCGGCCCAGGGGAGCGTTCTGCTCCCCGCCCTCACCCATCCCAAGAGCCATAGGAAGCATACCGATCATCATTGCCAGGGCGGTCATGATAACGGGTCGTAGGCGCGTGAATCCACCGGCGAGCGCTGCGTTCACCGAGCTCTTGCCTTCCCTGAGCTCCCCAGTGGCGAAGGTTACCAGCAGAATGCTGTTGGAAGTGGCCACACCGATGCACATGATGGCGCCCATCAAGGAAGGAACGTTAATCGTGGTCTGGGTAACAAAGAGCATCCAGACGATCCCGGCGAGCGCCCCCGGCAGGGCAGTGATGATGATGAAAGGATCCAGCCAGGACTGAAAGTTCACTACCATCAGCAAATAAACCAGGAGCACGGCAAACAGAATCCCCAACTCCAGGCCGGTAAACGAAGAGCGCATGGTTTCCACCTGCCCGCGCATCACCATGAAGCTGCCGCGAGGCAGTTGCTTGCGAAACTCGTTCATCACTCTGTCCACGCCGGCCGCCACGCCGCCCAGGTCCCTTCTGCCCTCGGTGGTTGCGTAGATGTCGATCACTCGCTGAACGTCGTAATGAGTGACGATGGCCGACGTCTCGCCACGCCGGATGCGCGCCAGATTCGCCAGGATCTCCGGCTGCGGGAGTCTGGTGTTGACCATTGCAATGTTCCGTAGATTGTCCAAGGTGTCCATGTTGTATTGCGGAGTCTGAGTCACCACAGAGTAGTTTACGCCTTGGGGGCTTAGCCAGAAACTAGGGGCGGTCTGGAAGCTGGTAGCGAGGCCTACCAGGGTGTCACTGGCCACGTTCGCCTGTGTGAAGCCCATCTCCTGGGCTTTCGTCCGGTCGACATCCACGAAGACGATTGGCTCGTTCAGAGCCTGCTGAACGTGCACGTCCGCGGCTCCGGGAATCTGGCGGATGCGCTCCACCATGCGGTTGGCAATCTTGAAGTTTTCCTGCATGTCGGCGCCAATAATCTGCACGTCGATGGGCGAGGGCAGGCCGAAGTTCAGGATTTGGCCAACAATGTCCGCGGGCTGGAAGAAGAACTGCGTGCCCGGGAACTCCTTGGGCAACCGCTGGCGTAGCAGTCGAATGTACTCCACCGAAGGGCGGTGTTCGGGATTGAGCGAGATCAGAATCTCCGCGTCCGCCGTGCCAATCACCCCGCTGGTACTGTAAGTGAGATTGATGCCGCTGTACGGCACACCGATATTGTCCAACACCGTGTGCAGGTCCCGCGGGGGGATCACCCCGCGGATGACCTGCTCCACCCGGTCGCAAAGATTCGCCGTCTCTTCAATGCGCAGTCCCGTTGGGCCGCGCACGTGCAGCCGGATCTGGCCCGCATCAATGGACGGGAACAG
>DATJKY010000532.1:0-5467 GCA_035490955.1 Terriglobia bacterium
TCACGGTATCATCACAGTTTATCCCTGACTTCCTGGCCGACCGTCGTCTATCTATTGTAAGCGGTTTCAGCTTGGACGCAAGAGGGGTTTGGCTCTGTTAGCTCTGTGCAAGGTTTTATGGTGTGGGACCCTCGGTAATTATGGTATAAACACAGTTTGAGCTACGAACGGTAGTCCAGGGCTTCGCGTGCTCGGAAAAGAACATGAACCAGGGAGTACTCTTTACATCGGGCGAGCGGCGGCGGTTTTTCGACACTCGGTACTGGCTGCGAGATCTCGTCCTGTCACTCCTCCTTGCATTCATTGTGATTGTGTTCCTGTATCAACCGGTGCAGGTGGAAGGGACCAGCATGATGCCCCGGTTGGCCAATCACGAGCGAATCTTCATCAATAAGTTCGTCTACCGCCTGGAGCAGATCCGTCGGGGCGACATTGTGGTGTTCCTTTACCCCTTGGATCCTTCGAAATCGTACATCAAGCGGGTGGTTGGCCTTCCCAGGGAGTGGGTGACTATTCGGGAGGGGCGCGTTTTCATCAATGACCTGCCCCTGACCGAGCCCTATGTTCCGCCGACCTACCTCGATCATGAGAACTGCCCGCCTACTTATGTCGAGCCGGACCATTACTTTGTGCTTGGGGACCATCGAGAGTCTTCCAACGACAGTCGAGTCTGGGGCACAGTCGATAGGAAGTACATTTACGGCAAGGCCGTCTTTGTCTACTGGCCTTTCAGCCAAATCGGATCCTTGGATTAGCCAGCCGTCCGGTCTTTCGCGAACAGTTGACGGTCAAGAGTCGACAGCCACAACACGAAGGAGCATCACCTGCCGCTGTTCAACTGTTGAGTGTGAACTGTGGACTCCTCTTGCGACCAAGGCGGCGGCGGCCGGTACTCGATGGGAGAGTAGGTGGAGTCGATTCTTGCCTTAGAGGATGGTAGGGTGTTCAGGGGGCGCGCCTACGGCGCGCCGGTCGAACGCTTCGGTGAGGTCGTTTTTAACACTTCGCTCTCGGGTTACCAGGAGATCCTGACGGATCCTTCCTACGCCGGCCAGATTGTAATCCTAACCTACCCCCATATCGGAAACTACGGGACCAATCCTCAGGATAGCGAGTCTGCAAAGCCTTATGCCGAGGGCTTGGTGGTCCGCGAGTTGAGCGAACTCGCAAGCAATTGGCGGTCAGCCGAGGCTATCTCGGCCTTCCTCGCGAACGCCGGGGTCCCCGTCATCTCAGATATCGACTCTCGTGCTCTGGTGCGCCACCTGAGGAAGTACGGCGCAATGCGGGGCGTGATCTCGGCGACCAATCTGGATGAGGCGAGTCTCGTCTCCAAGGCCAAGGCGACTCCCAGCATGGTCGGCCTGGATTTGGCCAGCCGGGTTACGACCGCGAATCGTTATGAGTGGATCGAGCCTTCACACAACATTCAGGGGCTGGAATCGCGCGGCCATGCGGCACCGCGCTTCCACGTGGTGGCCTGCGACTATGGAATTAAGTTCAACATTCTGCGCCGACTGGTGGACGTGGGCTGCCGCGTCACCGTGGTGCCCGCAACCACGTCAGCGAGCGAAATCTTGGAACTGAAACCTGACGGCGTATTTCTTTCCAACGGCCCGGGCGACCCCGAGCCGGTGGAGTACGCGGCCAAAGCCGTGCGCGAGTTGGCGGGTCGGGTGCCAATTTTTGGCATCTGCTTGGGCCACCAGATCATCGGGTTGGCGTTGGGAGGTAGGACTTATAAGCTGAAGTTTGGCCACCACGGGGGCAACCATCCCGTTATGAACCTGGAGACACGCAAGGTGGAGATCACCGCCCAGAATCATGGTTTCGCGGTCGATCCGGATTCCCTCATGGCCAGTGAAGTGACCCTGACGCATATGAACCTCAATGATCAGACCCTTGAAGGTTTGCGGCACCGGTCCATGCCGATATTCAGCGTGCAGTATCACCCGGAAGCGTCACCGGGCCCGCACGATGCCTCCTACTTGTTCGATCGGTTCGTGAAAATGATGCAGGAGTTCGCGTAGTTATCAGGTGCCAGGTGTTAGGTGCTAGGCGTTCCGCTTGCCCAACACCTAAAACCCGACACCTAATACCTGGGGAGCAAGCATGGCGACAAAGACGACTTTGACATGGGAGCAATTCCTGGCTGCTGGAAAACCCGATGAACGCTGGGAATACATCGATGGGGAGGTGAGATTCATGTCCCCGACAGGTAACCGCCATGCATTCGTAATCCATCTCATCAGCGGGGCACTGAGCCGCTGGGAAGAATTGGCTGCGGATTGGGTATGCTTTGGCGCTGACGCTGCATTCACCATGGCGGATGGCAGTTGGTTGTGCCCGGACGCAGCGGTGGTGCGACGGGAGCGATATCCGGGCGGTGTTATTCCCGAAGGGCCCGCCCCATTTCCGCCCGACGTGGCCTTCGAGGTTCGTTCGCCCGGCGACAAAGCGGCGGATGTTGAGAGGAAACGGTATCTCTACTATCGCAACAAAGTGATCCAAGTGTGGGTTGACCCCGAGACAGAAACCGTCGAGGTCGTGTCGCCGAACCGACCGGCGCGTTATTTTGGCCGTGAGGAGACGGTTGTGATCGAAGAGTTGCCAGGATTTGGGATCGATTTATTTCCTCTCCACCTGCACCTGAAACGAGTCAAGGATGGCAAACCGTAGCTCGGAGAACGAAAAGGAGTTGGACGTGAAGCTAGAGTGGGTGCCGGTGCAGGGACCGGACGGAAAGCCCTACCTCTATCGTGATGACCACAAGCGGTTGCGAAAGGCCTGGTCAAAGCCTGCGGTCTATCGGTGGTTATTGTCCGGGCAAAAGCGAACTCTCGTCGGTGAAAGCGGAAACCTTTATGAGAGACTTCAAGCGTACGTCGGTAGCGGACACGGCCGCCACGTCGAAATACGAGAAGTCTTCGACGAGGAGCTGAAATCCGGGAGAAGTGTGGAACTGGAAGTACTAAATTTAAACGCTTCACCATCAACGGGTCGTGTTCGATGAGAATAGCCTTCATTCCTTCTTCGTCCGCCGCGTCTTGGAAAACCTCTGCAGTCAGCTTCTTCAGCAAGACGGTTATAAGCTGCTGAACGATACGCCCGAGAAGAGAGGGATTCGCAAGATCGCGCAATCATTGGGCCTTCCCGAGGAGCAAGTGCCAGAACTAGTAAGGTTGTTGAAATCCAGCAAGGGCGCATCTTTGCACTGATCGATACAGTCGAATAAGCAGGTCTTCCAATGCCGAAGCGGACTGACATTAAGAAAATCCTGATCATCGGCTCCGGACCGATCGTGATCGGCCAAGCCTGCGAATTCGACTATTCCGGCGCGCAGGCTTGCAAGGCGCTTCGTGCTGACGGTTACGAGGTAGTCCTGGTGAACTCGAACCCAGCTACCATCATGACCGATCCCGAGTTTGCTCACCAGACCTACGTGGAGCCGCTCGCTGCCGATTACATGGAGGCGATCCTTGCGCGGGAGCGACCCGAGGCGATATTGCCTACCGTGGGTGGTCAGACCGCGCTCAACCTCTCGGTGGAACTGGCAGAGAAGGGCATTCTCGACCGCTACAACGTGCAGTTGATTGGGGCGACACTCGGGGCCATCAAGATGGCGGAAGATCGCTTGCTCTTCAAGGACGCCATGCGCAAGGCCGGGCTGGAGGTTCCTGCGAGCGCGCTCGCGAACAACCACCGCGCCGCCTTGGAAGCCGGCGACCAGATCGGATTTCCCATCATCATCCGCCCTTCGTTTACCCTGGGGGGAACGGGTGCCGGGATCGCATACAACCGGGAGGAATTTGAGGAGAAAGTACGCCTCGCTCTTCAGCTCAGCCCGGTGCACGAGGTGCTGATTGAGGAGTCGGTGTTGGGATGGAAGGAATTTGAGCTGGAGGTGATGCGCGACCAGGCGGATAACGCCGTGGTGATCTGCTCGATCGAGAACTTCGATCCCATGGGTATTCACACCGGGGATTCGATCACTGTGGCTCCCATTCAGACGCTGACCGACAAGGAATATCAGCGGATGCGCGATGCGGCGTTTCGGGTCATCCGGGCGGTGGGCGTGGAGACGGGGGGCTCCAACATTCAGTTCGCAGTTGAACCTCGGACCGGGCGCATGCTCGTCATCGAAATGAACCCGCGCGTTTCACGGAGCTCGGCCCTGGCTTCCAAGGCCACGGGCTTCCCCATCGCCAAGATCGCGGCCCGGCTGGCCGTAGGCTACACTCTGGATGAGATTCCCAACGACATCACGCAGAAAACGCCTTCCTGTTTTGAGCCCACGATCGACTATGTGGTGGTTAAGATCCCCAAGTGGGCGCACGAGAAGTTCCCGGATGCTGACCATGCACTGGGACCGCAGATGAAATCTGTCGGAGAGGTGATGGCGATCGGGCGCACTTTCAAGGAAGCTTTGATGAAGGGCATCCGGTCGCTGGAGACGGGCCGTAAGACTCCGGCTCCTCCCGGCGACCCCGCTGAGCTCGTCCAGCGGCTGACGGTCGCGCACCCTGATCGTCTCTGGGACCTGTTTTTCGCTTTGGGTTCGGGCCAGAGCGTGCAGTCACTGGCGGAGATGACTCATCTCGACCCCTGGTTCCTCGCTCAGATGGAACAGATTGTGGAGGTCCAGGGCGAGCTGAAGCAGTTGGGCCTGGAGGGCGTCGGAGCGAACTTGCTGCGCGAGGCCAAGCGGTTTGGCTTTTCCGACCTGCACCTGGGGGAACTGTGGGGCTGTACCGACCAGCAGGTGCGGACCAAGCGTCTGGCGAACGACGTGCGGCCGGTTTTCAAGCGCGTCGATACCTGCGCCGCTGAGTTTGAATCGTTCACGCCCTACCTCTATTCCAGCTATGAAGAGGAGGACGAAGCCGAGCCCACGGACCGGGAAAAGATCATGATCCTGGGCAGCGGACCTAATCGCATCGGGCAGGGCATCGAGTTCGACTACTGCTGCTGTCATGCCGCCTTCGCGCTGAAGGAGGAAGGGTTCGAGACGATCATGGTGAACTGTAACCCGGAGACCGTCTCGACCGATTACGATACTTCCGACCGGCTCTACTTTGAGCCCCTCACGTTCGAGGACGTGATGGCCATTGTGGAAGAGGAGAGACCGGCTGGAGTCATCGTGCAGTTTGGTGGCCAGACCCCACTCAACCTTGCGCGACAACTCAAAGCCGCCGGCGTGCCCATTATTGGCACGTCTCCGGAGTCAATCGACCTGGCGGAAGATCGGGAACACTTCGGTCAACTGCTCGCTAACCTGGGAATTCCCTCGCCGGAGAACGGCGCGGCCATGAACGTTCCGGAAGCCCTCGAGATTGCCAACAACATCGGTTACCCAGTGCTGGCACGGCCTTCATACGTGTTGGGCGGGCGCGCCATGGTGATAGCCTATGACGAATCGACTCTGGCGCAATACATTCGACGCGCCGAAGAACTGCACCGGGCCTTT
>DATJKY010000533.1:0-2930 GCA_035490955.1 Terriglobia bacterium
TGCATCTTCCGTTGTGGTTACAAGGTCCGGGCGGCTGCGGCTAATGCGGCAGGACAGCTCAGCTCCGCTGCGATCTGAAGACCGCTCGCTAGAGATCACTGGACAGGACCGCAGGTGTCCGTCTGAGGAGGAGAGTATGTCCGGCAACGAAGGTAATGGTCACTACGACATCATCATCATTGGGAGTGGCGCGGGCGGGGGCACACTAGCTTACAAGCTGGCGCCCTCCGGAAAGCGCATTCTGTTGCTCGAACGCGGCGATTACGTCAAGCGTGAAAAGGACAACTGGGACCCCAAGGCGGTCAATGCCGAGGGCAAATACCAGACCAAGGAAGTCTGGCGGGATCGGGACGGCAAGGAGCTGCATCCGCACACTAACTACTATGTGGGCGGCAACACCAAGTTCTACGGAGCCGCTCTCTTCCGGCTCCGCAAGGAGGACTTTGGTGAGATTCGCCACCACCGGGGTATCTCGCCCGCTTGGCCCATCTCCTATGAAGACCTGGAGCCCTATTACAGCCAGGCGGAGCAACTCTACCACGTTCACGGCCAGCGCGGCGAGGATC
Source organism: Terriglobia bacterium (assembly GCA_035490955.1). Lineage (GTDB taxonomy): Bacteria > Acidobacteriota > Terriglobia > UBA7540 > UBA7540 > DATJKY01. Next base: position 567 of record DATJKY010000533.1, read on the forward strand.
CCGTTGAGCCACCGGCAAAGATTCCGTATCCCCATCCGGCCGTTAGTCACGAACCGCGGATGCAGTTGCTCAGCGACGATTTCGCCCGTCTGGGCCTCAGGCCCTTTCACACCCCACTAGGTGTCATGCTCGATGAGAAGAATCCGCACAAGAGCAAATGTATCCGCTGCAGCACCTGCGACGGCTTCCCCTGCCTGGTGTACGCCAAGTCGGACGCCCAAGTGGTGAGCGTGGACCCGGCGCTTGAGCATCCCAATGTCACGCTGATGACCAATGCTTACGTTTCCCGGCTGGAGACGAGTTCCTCGGGAAGTGAGGTCACCAAGGTGCAGGTGGAGAGCAACGGCACGAGAGAGGCTTTTTCGGCGGATGTGGTGGTGGTCTCATGTGGAGCCATCAACTCCGCGGCACTCCTGCTTCGTTCCGCCAACGACAAACACCCGCGTGGCTTGGCTAACAGCTCGGATGTGGTTGGCCGCCACTACATGGGACACGTGAACTCCGTGCTCATGGCCATCCACAAGTGCCCTAATCCGACCATCTTTCAGAAGACTCTTTCGGTCAACGATTTCTATCTCGGCTCTAAGGAGTGGGACTACCCCATGGGCCACATTTCGTTTGTGGGTAAACTGGATCGGGAAACGCTCAAAGCGGGTGCGCCGGCCATCGCTCCCGGCTTTACGCTGGAAATCATGGCACACCACTCGCTGGACTTCTGGCTCACTTCCGAGGACCTGCCTGACCCGGACAACCGTGTGAGCCTCGACCGGGACGGGAACATCGTCCTCGCCTACAAGCCGAACAATGAAGAAGGTCACAAGCGCCTCATTTCCAAACTGCAGAGCGCCATGAAGCAGCAGACCAAGTGCTCGATCCATGGCCACGAGTGCTATCAGGGACTGTTCGCGCGCAACCTGTATCTTGGCCAGCGCATTCCCCTTGCCGGCGTCGCGCACCAGAACGGCACTATCCGCTTTGGACGCGACCCGAAGACCTCGGCTCTCGATGCCAACTGCAAGGCTCATGACATTGATAATCTCTATGTTGTCGATGCAAGCTTCTTCCCATCGAGCGGCGCCGTCAACCCGGCGCTGACCATCATGGCCAACGCTTTGCGCGTGGGAGACCACCTGCTGCAGCGGCTGAGCTGAGAGAAGAGCCATGAAGAGCGTCACAGCCCAGCCGAGGTGACTGCACCGGGCTACACGGGTCGCCGCGCTGCCGGAGAGCTGGCGCAGCTATTTCCTACAGCGGCTGGAAAAGCTCGGCTGAGGGGAAATTGGGTGGCGCGGTAGTCCTGCACTAGGCTCGATTGTGCTTGTTGGCCTGTGTGCCACTGACACACTATGAGACGCACTCGAGCGACTACTTGCGCTGTGTCCTTTCTCGCTGTGCTCGGCACAGCGTGGCTGGCGGCTTTCTCAGCGCAGTCTTCGATTCAGCCGCTGGCGGCTGCGGTCGATGCGGTGGGGATGACGGTTTCGGATATGGACCGCGCGGTGGACTTCTATTCGCGTGTCTTATCGTTCGGCAAGGTCTCGGACGTAGAGGTATGGGGCGACCGCTACGAACATTTGGAAGGGCTTTTCGGCCTGCGGATGCGCGTGGTGAGAATGCGGCTCGGCGACGAGTCGGTTGAATTGACCGAACACTTGACGCCCAAGGGAAGGCCGATTCCCTTGGACTCACGCAGCAACGATCGCTGGTTCCAGCACGTCGCGATCATCGTGAGCGACATCGACCGCGCCTACCAGTTGCTCCGGAAGAACCGCGTTCAGCACGCCTCTACTGGCCCGCAGCGCCTGCCGGACTGGAACAAAAACGCGGCGGGCATCAGCGCTTTCTATTTTAAGGACCCAGACGGGCACACGCTGGAGGTCCTGCAGTTTCCTCCCGACAAGGGCGATCCCAAGTGGCACCTCCCAACCAGCAAGGTTTTCCTGGGCATCGATCACACGGCTATCGTGGTCGGCGACACGGAAGCAAGCCTGAGGTTCTATCGCGACCTGCTTGGGCTGCACGTTGTGGGGACAAGCGAGAACTATGGCACCGAACAGGAGCACCTGAACAACGTCTTCGGCGCGCGCCTGCGCATCACTTCACTTCGTGCTGCCAAAGCCCCGGGCGTTGAGTTACTGGAGTACCTCGCGCCACGCGACGGGCGGCCGATTCCCGCCGACGAGCGTGCTAATGACATCTCATACTGGCAGACAGGCTTGGTTACGAGTGACGCGGGCGCCGCAGCACAGCAGTTCTTTCGCGAGAAGGTGACCTTCGTATCTTCAGGCGTCGTAGACTCCGCTGACGGGAAGCTTGGATTTCACAGGGCGTTCCTTGCGCGAGATCCGGACGGTCATGCGGTGG
>DATJKY010000534.1:0-10932 GCA_035490955.1 Terriglobia bacterium
GCTGCTGGAGCATTCGGCAAAAGTCAACCTGCCACTTCAGCTCCCTTACCTTGCCGACCTGGCCGACCTGCGCTTGACTTTGCCTCGCTTCGTGATATTGAATGCCCGACGGTACAACAAACATGGTGGCAACAAACGAGAAGCCTTTGCACGACCAGGTGGCCCTGGTTACCGGCGCCGGGCGACGTATCGGGAAGGCGATTGCCGTCGCCCTGGGCCGCGCGGGAGCGCACGTCGCGGTTAACTACAACCGGTCACGCGCCGAGGCGCGGGCCACGGTGCGGGAGATCGCCGCTCTGGGCGTCGAGGCCGCAGCGCTCCCTGCGGATGTCTCCAGGCCCCGCGAGGTCCAGGCGATGTTTCGCGCCCTCGAGAAGCGGTTTGGCCGCCTGGACGTGCTGGTGAACAACGCCGGGGTGTTTTTCCCTCGCCCCTGGAACGAACTGACGGAAAAGGACTGGGACCACATCCTGGGGATCAACCTGAAAGGCGCGTTCTTCTGCGCCCAAGCTGCCGCGCGCCTGATGATGCGCCAGAAGAGCGGCGACATCATCAACATCTCGTCGCTGGGCGGGCTGCAAGCTTGGCCGGGGTATCTGCTCGTCTAAGGCTGCGGTGATCATGTTGACCCGCTGCCTCGCCAAAGCGCTGGCTCCCCACGTCAGGGTGAACAGCGTGGCGCCGGGCACGATTCTCTTTCCCGGTGAAGAGCCCAGCGCGACGATCCAGAACGTCATCCGCGCCACTCCCCTCAGGAAAGCCGGCTGCGCCCAGGACATTGTTGAACTAGTGCTCTTTCTCGTCACTCACTCCGAATTCATCACCGGCCAGGTGTTTCCGGTGGACGGCGGGAAATCCATCCCATAAGGTCACAGGTGCGCACAAATCCAATCGCCGACCTCTCGAGTTCCCAGAGGTCCGCCCAGGTCGGAAGTTGTCTTATCCTGGTGGATGGCTGCGGCCACACACTTCTCAATGTCGGTCGCTTCCCGGCCGAAGCCAAGGTAATCCAACATCATGCCTACCGTCAGGACTGCGGCCATGGGGTTGGCGACGTTCTTTCCGGCGTATTTCGGGGCTGAGCCATGCACAGGCTCGAACATGGAGACGTTGCCGGGATTGATGTTCGCCGATGCAGCCAATCCCAGCCCGCCCTGAAGCTGTGCTCCCAAATCGCTTACGATATCGCCAAACATGTTGCAGGTGACGATGACGTCGAACTGTGCGGGGTTCTTGACCATCTGCATGGCCAAAGCATCGACGTAGAGATGCCAGGACTCGATGTCGGGATAGCGACGACGCACCTCGGCAAAGGTCCGCTGCCACAGGCCGTGACCGTGCGGCAAGGCATTCGACTTGTCGCTCATGCACAGCCGTTTCAAGCCGTTTCTCCGCCCGTATTCGAAGGCGTAAACGAGGATCCGCTCCACACCCTTGCGAGTGTTGACGTCTTCCTGGATGGCGATTTCGTCGGGCGTATCGCGTTTGAAGTTTCCGCCCATGCCGACGTAGGCACCTTCGGTATTCTCACGGAAAACGACAAAATTGACGTCCTTCTCGCTGTGGTCCTTCAAGGGACAAAGCCGGGGGTCGAGCAGCTTCACCGGCCGCTGGTTCACGTAGAGGTCAAGCCCGAAGCGGGTACCCAGGAGGATGTCCGCCGCGTGCTTCATATCCGGCACGCGGGGATCGCCCATCGCTCCGATGAAGATAGCGTGGAACTCCCGGCGGAACATGTCCAGCGCACCCTGGGGCAGGGTAACTCCCTCGCGCAGGTATTTCTCTGCGCCCCAATCGAAGGTTTCGAGCTCGATCGGCAGTTGACGCGACTTGGTCAGCCTAGCGAGAACCTTTACGGCCTCAGCCGTAACGTCGACGCCGATGCCGTCACCGGGAATTACGGCGATGCGTTTCACCATCACGGATCACCGTTCACACGTTCGCGTTCGGTGAGATACAGCCCCACAAGGATCAGCGCGCCGCCTGCTGTCAGGCCGGAGGTCACCTTTTCACCCAGCATCCAAACCCCCAAGCTGATGGCGATGAGAGGTTGGAGATAGTTGAACGCCGCAGCCCGCGAAGGGGTGAGTTCGGCGAGCGCAAACGCGAAAAGTAGGTACGCCAGCACAGAGCCCATAACGACCATATAAGCGAGACCCCACCAAGCCAGCGGTGGCATTGCGCTCCAGCGCACGGCCAGAAGCTGGCGGGCGGTGAAGGGCAGCATCAGAACCGAGCCCAGGGTAAAGACAATCGTGTTCAATGTCAGTGCGTCGGACTGGACAGCGGCTTCCTTCACCAGAATGGTGAAGTAAGCGAACACGCCGCTGCCTGCCAAGGCCAGCAGATCACCTTGCCAGTGCGCCCCGTTACCACGGCCGCCTTTACCTGTGGTCAGGACGGCCACGCCGCAAAACGAAACTAGGATGCCCACAGATTTCAGCAGGGTGAGCGCTTCCATGCGCAGCATGCGCGAAAGCGCCAGCACCATCACCGGACCCAGCGCCACGATCAGGGCAGTATGCGCGGCGGAAGTTCGCGCCAGGCCACCGATGAAAAAGAGCTGGTTCAGAGTGATGCCGAACAGCGCTACCAGCCCGAGGAAGGCCCAATCGCGCCGTGACCGCCGAAGTGAGGGCCGACCGGGCCACGCGAGAAACAGCGCCACATAGATGACCGAAGCTCCCCACACTCGCATTTGTGCCAGAGCCAGTGCACCGAAGCCACGCAAGGCTTCCTTGCCGGCGATGATGTTGGCGGCCCAGCAGAAGGTGGCGATGAGCATCAGGAGGAGCATCAAACCCCGCCGATGCCGGCACCCGCTGGCTTCGACCGGCGCCGCCCCCACCTCGATTGCGGCTTCGACTTCAGCGTTTGATGCGGTTGGGTTCACGACCGAAACTCCTCCTTTCGCACAGTAGCCTTCTCGATTCGCTCCAAGTTGGGCACATAGCCCAGACCCGGCGTCTGGGGCACTCGAATAGTGCCCTGCGGCGTCACGGTCACCTCCGGGTCGATGATATCTTCGTGCCAGTAACGCTGGCTGGCCGAAACATCGCCTGGCAGGGCAAAGCCCGGCAGTGTGGACATAGCGATATTGTGGGCGCGGCCGATCCCGGACTCCAGCATGCCTCCGCACCACACCGGGACGTTTCGAGCGCGGCAGACGTCGTGCACCTGCTGTGCCGAGGTGAAACCGCCCACACGTCCTAGCTTGACGTTGATGATCTTGCAGGAGCCAATCTCGATCGCCTGGCGCGCGTCGTCCACGCCGTGGATTGATTCGTCCAGGCAGATAGGCGTAGAGAGCTCACGCTGCAACCTGGCGTGGTCGAGCAAATCGTTCCAGCCCAGCGGTTGTTCGATCATCATCAGATAGAACCGGTCAAATTGCCGCAGGTGCGGAAGATCCGTCAGCGTGTAAGCAGAGTTCGCATCCGCCATCAAGGGAATGCGAGGCCATCGGCTGCGAATGCGATCGAGCACCTTCACGTCCCAGCCCGGTTTGATCTTCACCTTAATGCGCTGGTAACCGGCGCTAAGCTCCCGTTCAACCTGGTCCAGCAAGTCGTCGATTAAGTTTTGGATGCCGATCGATACGCCACAAGGTATCTCCTTCAGTGTCCCTCCCAGGAGTTCCGCCAGGGGCATTCCTTTCTGCTGAGCCTCGATATCCCAGAGGGCGTTCTCCAGTCCGGCCTTGGCCATATTGTGACCGCGGATGCGATGAAACCGGGGCGCAACCTCTGACGCCGAGGTCCATTCCCGGCCGAGAGTCCATGGGATCAAGAAATCGCGCAGAATGTGCCAGGCCGTTTCCGGCGTTTCATAACTGAAGAACGGGTCTTCCCCACAAGTTACCTCACCCCATCCCGTCAAACCGTCCGCGTACGCGCGCACCAGAATGATTCGCCGCGTCGTCGTGCGGCCGAAGCTGGTTTCAAAGAAGTGTACCAGGGGTAACTTCAGTTCGCGAATCTCAATTCGATGTGTCTTCACAGGGTCAGCCCCCCAAATGCAAAAACAAGATCAAGGATAAAGTGTAATGGGTAAAGGATAAAGCCGAGCGGCAAGCCTCTTATCCTTTACACCTTACCCTTTACACTTCCTTCGAGCGGTCCAGGACATATCGCGCAGAGTCCTGCCCCCGAATAACGCCGGTAATCAGTAGGCCGCGTGAAAAATGGCGCTCAAGCTTCACGCGCAAGGCCGCCTGTAGAGCGCGAGCCTCTTCTGGCTGAGACTCAGCCAACGACGAGAAATGGGCGGGAAAAACCACGTCGGCAACGGGCGTCCGGCTCGCCGGCCGGGGTGGCCTTCCCCGGAGGGCGCGCCGAACACGCGGGTGGCTTAACCACCATTCACAAACCAGCCGGTCACTCGGCAGGCCCTGTTGCAAGCGGCTTTCGACGGGTCCATAGTGGTCAGCGGAGTAGCGCCCAACCACCCCTCCCAAGCGCACAATGTTGAAGAAGGCATTCTTGGCCGCCAGTGGGTCGAATGTCCATTCAATGCGAGTAATCCTCGAGCGCAACGCCTCCGCCCGTTGTCTCAGCTTCAAAGCCCGCCCCACGCCTCGATTCTCATGGGCGGGCGATACTCCCAGAGAGAGCGAATGGTAATACCGCACCCCCTCGCGCCAGGCTGGCATCGAGGCCACGAACCCTACCAACTCCCCTGTGGCGGTGAACGCTCCGATGACATGGCCGCCGATGCGCCCCAAAGTCACAAACAGGCGGAGCGGGTAAACCTCATAGTCCGCATACCCCCAGACGGTCTTTTGGAGAGTGACGCACGCCGCCAGCTCTTTGATTGTGCGACATGGTCGGATGGTGTAGTTCTTTGGCCCTTTCATCGCTTGTTCGGATGCAAGAATATAAGAAGTAAGAAGCAAGCAGTCAGACAAGGCAAGTTGGCGTCCAGCAACCGAAGTTCATTCGTGAATTCCCGGCTCCAGAGGTTCCGTTACCAGAGCGCGAAGCGGCGAAATATCTTAGCCCAGGGCGGGAGCCCTGGGTTCGATGGCCCTCACCCGGCCTTGGGCACCCCTCTCCCGCTCGAGCGGGAGAGGGGAAGGGGGAGAGGGAGGTTCCTCAACCCATCCCGCGCGCTGCGCGACCGTGGGCAAGTTATGTCGGTCCTTCCTTGCTCCTTACTCCTTGCTTCCTGCTTCCTGCTCCTCACTCCTTGCTCCTTGCTTCACCACATTCCAAAAACGATCCAGCTCGTCCGGAGTGCAATCGCGTATGCTCTTTCCGTGCCTGGCGACCTCTTGTTCCAGAGCCTGGAATCGGATCTTAAATTTCAGGTTAGCACGTCGCAAACAGCTCTCCGGATCTGATCCGAGGTAACGGGCCACGTTGCTCGCGGCAAACAGCAGATCGCCAACCTCCTCCTCCAAACGGTCATCCGCGTGTAGCGCTGGCATGTTGCCGGCCGTTGCCTCGGACCGCGCCAACGATTGCCGTCCGGCGGGCGACGTTCCCTCGCCAATCTGCTGGGCTAGTTCGTGCCGCAGTTCGGCAAGTTCTTCCGCAACCTTGTCGACCAGGTCTTCGAGCTTGACCCAGTCGAATCCCACCTCGGCGGCGCGCACTCCCAGTTCATAGGCTTCCAGCGTGGCAGGTAAAACCTCTGGAATACCATCGAGCAGCGATTCCGACTGCTTGGCAAGTCCACTGCGGGGTTCGCGGGAGAGTGCCTCTCGCTCCTGCTCCTTGACGGTCAGCCAACTCGCTAGAGCTTCCTCCGCGGTACCCGCCCGCGTCTCACCGAACACATGCGGATGCCGCCGGACGAGCTTGGCGTGAAGGCGTTCGATCACGTCATCGAGGCTGAAACGGCGCTCCTCCTCTGCCAGCCGGGCATAGAACACTACCTGGAAGAGAACGTCACCCAACTCGTCCTTGAGGCCGTCAAAATCGCGCTTGTTAACGGCATCGATGACCTCGTAAGCTTCCTCCAACAGTAAACCCTTCACGGAATCATAGCTCTGAGCGCGGTCCCAGGCACACCCGTCCGGTCCGCGCAGATGGGCCACGAGTTCGATCAGTTTAGCTAAACTCTCTCTAGCCACGGCCAACATCCCCAGCCGTCATTTGTTCCGGCTGAACAACACCTGAAGCGAAAGCGAATAAGTTATCAAGAACCGCCAGAAACTTCCAACAACCCTCGGACTACAAAAGCGCAGGAATTGTGAAAAATGCGGCCTGACCGTTGGCGATTGGGTGGCGCGGCTTTGCCGCCTGCTGTGCGGAAAGCCTCAGGCTTTCCGGATGCGGCCGAACCAAAGACTTTATTGTTTTTCTCTTTTTGGCCGCTGGGCCGGAAAGGCTTGAGCCTTTCCGCACAGCAGGCGGCGAAGCCGCGATTCTTACTTAGCGACAATCCAACGCAACAGCAAGCCCAAACCCGCCAGGCACTTGACGCCGTCCAGGCCGGTGAACGCGCCGTGAAGCATCCAGAAGCGGGGCATCACCGACGGGGCAGGCTGGCGGGGAACAAAGTCGATGCTTCGCCCGATCGAGACAATCCAGGGCTGAATGATGAAGGTGAGAATCACGGCCAACCCGAGCATCACCCAGGCCGCCGCGAAGCCGATCGTATCGCGTGGCGTCTGCCGCCACAGCACCAGTACAAGCAAGACGCCGAGGATTGCTTGTGCCCAGCCGTAGGCGCCGAACAACGTGCGATTGATTTCCGAGGCGAGGTGCCGGAGCACCACGCGGGTCTGGTCCGACCCCAGCGGTTGCATGGTCTTGGTGAACTCGGGACCAGGTTGGCTCAACACTCGATCGACGGTACGGAAGCTCCGGGTGGCCACAAACCACATGGCCAGCGTTAAGCCGATCCAGAAGCTGAGAATCGCAATAGCGAGGGCTTGAATTCGCTCCATTCTTGGGTGACTCCCTAAAAGCTTGATGGGGATCACATTTCCACTACCCTTTTGTTTTCTTACACATTCCGGTTTTGTTTTGGAAGGCGAGCCGGAGCTATCCGTTCCGGGGTGAAGCCTCGCTGAGAAGCCAAACCTTAGGTGCCAATGCCTTTAACCCGGCAAGGGTAATTGGGATTGTTTTGTCCGATTCTGGGACTCGTCTTTCGTTTTCAATAACTTGCTGGCTTTGTTTTTCCAGAAAATGTGTGTCGCATGCCCTGGTCTTGAACCCGAATCTGGAATTCGAAATCCGAACTTCTGGGCCCTTTCCCTCGGTTTTCCCGAGAGCTCGAAGGTGGCGAACCGGCGGGACACAGGCCTGCATACCCATTCGCCGCGCTGCATATCCTGTGTGCGATCTCCACCTTGTCATCATTCGCGTTCCCTTGACGGCTCGGGGGCGTAGCTCCGGCTTCCCAATGAGGTGTGCCGTCTGCCATTTCCTTTGGGATGGCGCGAGGCCACCGGAAATGGATGCCGCTGATTCTACGAGATATTCCGGCTTTGGTGGTCCGTTTTTGCTAAGCAGCTCGATCTCTGTGCCTCTGTGGTGGATTGCCTTGCTTTCCGATCTCTATCCAACAACAACTCACTCTACACCGATATAGGCTATTTGTCAAGGCTAGAGTGCGGGAACCATCTCGTTCAGCGGGCGGTAGGCTACAGGCTTGGAAAACGGCGGCCACGCGGCGCTAGCCCGCGGGCGGCCTAGCCGCTTCTTTTGTGTCAGCTCCACCGGGGCGAGGTTTGGCCGGAGAAGGAAAAACGGCTCGGCAAAGATGTCACCAAATTGCGTGGAAGGGCAAGAAAATATCTCACCCCAGGCCGCTGAAGCACATGTTTGACGACGACCACGCGGCTGGCCGGCATCTGCGGCTAGTTGGCCTAGTGGACTTCCAACACCAATCGGCGCTCGGTAACGCTCCCGCCCATAAGCTGCTCGACCTCGTCAAGGTGCGCTCCAGAACGGAGGCCCGAGACGGCAAGGACGTCTTTCGGAGCTCTGGCAGTGAGTTTCCGCGCAGTCTTGACGACTATCAGGGCACGCCGCCAGCGGACGAGTACCACGTTGCCAGCGGCGGCCAGCTTGTGCCCGGCAAGAGCGGCGAGGGAATCGCGGTCATCAAAGTCAACCGCATCGTATGGGAAATCCCGGCCGCGCTTAACCCTTAGCCTCGGCGGTCGCGAACCATGACACCTGTGAAAGAATCAGTAGCAAGTAGCTTATGCACCGCCTTTCCGCCTGCGGCCTGTCATGGGACAAACCGCGGACCCGCACGCGGGTTCCGCGCTACCCGGTTCGCGGCGCCCATCCTGACAGCTAGGGGTTGGCACACATCGCACAATGCGTTTGTATGCGCCACCCGGCGCCTAAGGAGCCGGGGGCGAAGGCCGATCTGCTTTGCGCAAGGACCTTCGGTCGTGTTATAACCTTGTTATACGAGAGAGGGTCTCATGATCACGGAGATTCGACGCATAGGAAACTCCCGGGGAATCATCATTCCCAAGCCGATGCTGAAGGAGGCCGGGCTGGAAAAGGAAGCCGAAATTGCCCTGGAGCACGGCGCTATCGTGCTGCGTCGGCCCCGGCGCAATCCCCGCCAAGGCTGGGCGGAAGCCAGCCGCAGAATTGCCGAGGCGGGGGAGGACAAGCTGATTTGGCCGGAGTTCGGGAACCGGGATGACGAGAAGCTCGAGTGGTAACGCGCGGAGAGGTGTGGCTGGTGACACTGGATCCCACCGTGGGCAGCGAAATCCACAAGACCCGGCCCTGCGTGATCATCTCCCCGCCCGAGATGCACGATTACCTCCGCACGGTCATCGTGGCGCCCATGACCACAGGAGCGCGACCCGCGCCTTATCGCATCGCCGTAACCTTCCAGGGAAAACGAGGGCTCGTCCTGCTCGACCAGCTCAGAACGCTCGATAAGGTCCGGTTGGTCAAAAGGCTGGGCAACATTAGCTCCCAGGCCCTGGCCTTAACGCTGAAAACGCTGCAAAGGGTTTTTGCCTGACGCAGCTCTTTCTCCAACGGCTTGGCGCACCGGGACCCGATGAACGGGTCGAGGCGTGCTTGAGGTTGCGGCAGAGCAACAATAACACCGGCACCCCGAGATGGGCTGTGGCACGAATCGAAAATACCAAACCGCAAATTGTAGGCTCCTTGGAGGCGCTCCCCCTTTCCCTCCTCAATGACTTTCTCTACTGCCCGCGCCGGGCGGGCTTAAAGGTGATTGAAGGCTGGTGGGGAGAGAATGAACACACCGCCACTGGCGAGCTGGCTCATGAGCACACGGACTTGCCCGGGTACGAGGTGGCCAAAGGCGTGAAGCTGCTTCGAGCGCTGCCCGTGTTTTCCGAGCGGCTCGGGCTCTCCGGCAGGTGCGACATTGTGGAGCAACACCGCGACAGTAGTCGCCCCGTGTGAGAACGCGGGGCGCGGATAAACTAAGTCAGTTGTCGTTTGGGAACGCTGGGTCTGGTCGCTTGAAACTCTCTGGCCACCGGCTGGGTTTGCTGGTCAACTTCAACAGCTTATTGACCAGGGACAGAGCGAATCGCGCTGTGACGTCATGGTGGCTTGGTGGTTCATTCTGATCGTCGCCGCTTTAGCCCTACGTGCGTTTAATGATGACCGCTGTGAGATCATCCTGCTGTTTTGTGCCCCCGGAAAAGTCAACGACAGCCCGATAAACGGTCGAGATGATCTCCTTCGGGGGCAGATGTTTCGAAGCGCGAATTGCTCCTTCCAACCTTTCGGCGCCGAACTGTTCCTTCTGTGCGTTAGCCCATTCCAAGAAACCATCCGTGGCCAACACCAGCAGGTCGCCCGGCTGAAGTTCAAGGTCTAGTGGCGGCTCCGAAATAAGTCTGGGTGAAATGCCAAGGGGCAGCGCCTGCCCGCCCGTCGTGTCGAAGCGGTCTTCCCTCAAGCAATAGATGAACAGCGGCCCCTGCCCGGCTGAAAGCAACTGCACTCGTGAGTTTCCCGGCTCGCAGACCGCCGCCACAAACGTCACAAAGCGGCCTGAGGTCATATCGTTCGCCAGTTCCGCGTTAATACGTTTCATGGCGGTCAGCAGCCCGTCCTGCACCGTGAAGTTGGCCCTGGCGTACGCGCGGCAAACGGCGGCCAGCAGCGCTGAGCCGATGCCGTGCCCAGTCACATCCCCCAGCGCTACGACGACTCTCCCGCTCTGGAGAAGCTGCCAGTCAAAGTAGTCCCCGCCCGTTTGATCGGCCGGCTGGTTCCAACCCGCGATTTCGAAACCCTCAATCGGTGGCGCAGTAGTCGGCAATAGGGACTGCTGAATCGATCGCGCCACTTTCATGTCGTGTTCCAGGTGCTCGAGCTGGCGCTGCACTTCCGCCTCGCGCAACGCTGCGTTCACATACTTGCGGATTTCACCCGCCACCACCCCGGTCACAAACCCGCCGACCAGAAAGGCGATGGCATAGCTCACCACCGCTCTCTGAGGGGAAAAAATGGAGCCCCCGCCGCTCAGCGCAGGTCTCCACCCTAAATGAAACGCGGCTACGAGGTAGGTGACCGCCGCCACGAATCCGCAAAGCCTGCAAGCCCACGGATTCAAACGCAGTGTGGACACGATAATGAACAGGAAGAACACGAGAGCGGCGGGATTCGCCACCGGCCGATCGGCCGCCACAGCGGCTGAGCCTGTCATGAACGCAACGCCGAACGCGGGGAGGGAAGTCTCTACGATGGTGCTGCCAACCCAGACTAAGACCGGCAGGTCGCGATCGGCCTGCGTCGCTCGCTTCACAGCGTTTAGCATCAAGAGTTCGTATACGACCAGGAGGGCGACGGCGAGGCAGCTCTGGAACCAAAAGTGGAGATCTTCACGGTTATGTACGATCACCGTTCGGGTCGTGTGCAAGATGAACACTGCACTGATCGAACCCAGCACGATGAGAATGCGGAACCTTTCACTTTTGAGGAGGGCCTGCCGGAATGCGCCCGATTCCACTTGTGG
>DATJKY010000535.1:0-6438 GCA_035490955.1 Terriglobia bacterium
GCGATGTCTTTGCGGCGCTCGAGCACGATGGAGATGACCGTGGCCATAACACAGAGCCCTACGATTATCACGATTAGAAGAGTGAGCGAAGTGAGAAGGGTGCGAAGGGTGCCCAACACCCTTCCCTCGGAATAGACAATCTGGCGGATAGGTCGCACCTCTAATCCAGGGAGCCGCCGCGAAAGCTGGCTGATGCCGCGCTCGATCTCGGCAGGTTCTCCGGGGATGCTCAACTGCACCAAACTGATTTTTCCCGCCAGGCCGGCAAGTTTCTGTAGCGCCGAGAGAGGTACGAAGGCTTGGTCGTCTTCCACCGAACCGGTGGCAACCACGTTCGATACGGGAAAGAGCTGCCACGCCTCGGCGGTGTCGCTCGAAGCGGGCCCCAGGGTCTGAAGGCGAATGGCGTCTCCAAGTCCCGCGCGCAAGCGCGCGGCAAGGTGAGCGCCCAAGGTGCATGTTCCACGGTCCTGGGTTTCCGCCGGACCCTGCACGTGCCAGTTCGGATTCAACCGCCGCAAGGCGACGAAGTCTGTGCCCACAGCTACCGCGTTGGCTGCACGGCTGGATTGTTCCTCCGTGTCACCTTTGCTCTTCGCCACCCGATCGACACGCACGACGAGGTAGAGCAAGGGAGTGGCAGCCAACCCCGTCACTCTCTGCCCGTCACTCGGATGGGCGGGCTCGAGGCGGTTAAGGACGCTCTGATCCATCAAGGCGGCCCGCGATTCGGAGGTCTCGGGGCCGTAAGCCGACCCCGCGGAGGCGGCGCCGTGCCCGGGGTCTGCCGCGTAGGCCGGAGCCAGGACGGCGTTGGGACCATAGGCAGCAAACTCGTAAGTCATTCTGCGCTGCACGTCAGTGTATAGGTTGAGCAAAGTGGACGCCACCATGGCCCCAACCAGGAGCGATCCCATAGCCACCGCGGCCTGCGGACGCTTCACGGTCAGGGCCCTGAGCCAAATCCGAAACTGGAAACTGGAAATTGGAATCTGGAAACGCGAAAATCGAAACTCGGGGTTGGAAGAGTGAGACTCGGCAGCAGAGACTGGCTTTACAAACCTCGAAGCTTGGTTCCCCAGTTTCGATTTTCCAGTTTCGATTTTCCAGTTTCCAGCTTTCATTCTCATCGACACCACAAGCGATTGCGCGCCCCTCAATCTCGCAACACGGTCGCAGCCGACACTCTCAGTCCACGTAGAAGTGGCAGCGCGCCACCGGCGAGGGATACGATCAGAGCCAGCACAACCGTTCCGGGAAAGATGATCCAGTGGGCTTCCGCGGGCAGCCCGAAAACGGTCAGGGTCAGGCGGTGCGCCAGCAGGCTTCCAGCCGCGTATCCGGCCAGGCCACCAACGAGACCGATCACCGAAGCTTCCAGCAGGAAGATGGTGGCCACGCGCGCGTCCGTCGCGCCCAGCGACTTGAACAGACCGATCTCGGCGCGGCGTTCCAAGACCGTGGCCAGCATCATGGAACTCACCGCCAGCCCTGCAGCCACCAAGGCGGCCGCGCCCAGAAGCGTCATCAGCGATCCAATACGATTCAAGATCTTTCCCTCTGTCTCGGCTACCTGGAAGACGGGCTTCGCCTCCGAGCCGGGTAGCACTTGCTGGATCTGCGTAGCAATCGAGCGCACATAGGGGGTACAGTACCAGCGGTCGTACTGCCCAGCGGTCATCTTGGTCACGTCGGCGCGAGCGAAGTCGTCCTCTGGCTTAGTGAGGGCGCTCACTTCCAGCCGGCGGATTTTTCCCTCAAGGCCAGTGAGCTTCTGGACTGCATCAAGCGAGGCGAAAATTTGTTCGTCCTCCGGTCCACCCGTTTCCAGAATGCCGCGTACTTGGAAATTGGAAACTGCACGTCCGTCGGTGGAGCTGCGTTCCCCGGCCGTCGCGTCTAGGTTTTTCGGCTTCGAATTTCCATTTTCCAGTTTCCAATTTCCAGTCTCAACGGTCAGGGTTTGCCCCGGTTCTATCCTGAGGGCCTCAGCGACACGGCGGCCCACCAGGCAACCCGATTCGTCATCCGCCTTCGGCCATTGGCCTCGCACTCGCCAGGCGGGATGCATCTTGGCGATGCCCGTGGAGAAGAGTTCAGAGCGATCCACCTGGAGATTCTTCTCAAACCAAGTGCCTGTCAGCATCACGCGACGGCCTCGAACCGTGGCCGGCGCCGAGAGGTAGGGAACGAAGGCCAGGATATTGTTGCGCCAGAAGATCTTCTTGAGCTTGGGCAAGCTGTCTTCAGCGAGGAATGCACCCGCGCCGGCAGGGCGGTAATCCACCCCGCCCACCGCCACGGTCAGACTATCGGCGGCGGGCGTCACCGCGATGTTGGCGCCAAAAGAGCGCAACTCCCGGTTAACTTTGTCGCCGACATCGAGGGCAATGGTGCTCACGGTAGTGGCCACCGTCATTCCCAAAGCCACCGCGCCCAGGCTCAGGAGCTTGCGGCGCCGCCGGCGGATGAGGGATCGTCCTAGAATTCGGACCAGCATGGCTTCAAGACCAGTGGCAAGCGACAAGCCGCTTGAAAATGACCCATCGATGCATTGCAGGATTAAAAAGAGAAGGGTCAAGGGAGAAAGATGAAGGGTAAAGCCCTGCCTTCAAGCTTTAGCCTTTAACCCCTGCCCATTAACCCCCGACCCCGCAACCGTTCAATCGCTCCTTAGCTCATCGCTGTTCACTGCCTCTGAAACACTTTCGCACCGGCTACCAACGCGCTCTCGGCCAGGACCACCGTCTGTCCGTCAACGTGATAGTCGATGTGAACGGGGTTGCAGCCCCCTGCCATGCCGATGCTGGGAATGTAGATGGCGGCGGCGCAATTGCGGCAAATCACATTCTTCCCGTCCTGGTAGTAGCCTTGCGTACCGCAAATGCGGCAGGCATCAAGGCCAACGCGCACGCTGTCGGAGGGGTCAAGGATGGCGATAAGGCGCAGGTCACCGCCTTCGACGAAAACGATGAAGTGGTGCAGCCGGTGGTCGGCCAGGCGGCCGACCGGGAGGCGCAGGTCGCCGTCCAGAACTTCGAGGCGCTCGGGTGGCGACACCGCCTGGGCGACGCGCGAATACACGAACTGGGCGCTCATGAGCAGGATACTCGCCAAACCTACACCAGCCGTCGTCGTTTTCCAGAAGCGGTCGCGCCTCTCGGCGGCGATCGTCTTGCGCCGCTCGGGAGCGGAGAGCTTCGCCAGCTCCTGGGGAGAGCACCGTTTGGTGTCGACGTGCCGCGCAACCAGCAGGAACACGCACAGCGCGATGATAACGACGAAGAAGAACACGTCATTGTTGACCAGGGGACCGACCAGGGCCATCTCGCGCGAGCTCGACGGCAGCGCTCCGGACTCGGAGAGTTCATGGACCCCGGCGATGAAAAGCTGCAATGCCACAACGAACAGCACCAGGCTGGTCACAGAGAAGAACTTGCGCAGGGTCACCTTCAGGCTACCCTTGAAGAAGGCCGTACCCAAAGCGATCGCCAACGCCAGTCCAGCGCATGCACCCAGAAGGCTCGAGAGTTCGGTGGTGCGCAACGACACCGCCGCCAGGAAGAGGACGGTCTCGATTCCTTCGCGAAACACCATGAGAAACACGAAGAGAAACACGCCCCAAGCCGCGCCGCCGGCCGAGACTTTGGAAAGCTTGTCCTCGATCTCCTGCTTCATCCGCTTGCCCGTCCACCACATCCAGATCACCATGGAGGCGGCGAAGAGCGAGCCGATCAGCATCAGCCAGCCTTCGTACGCGTCCTCGCTCACCTTCAGCCGCTGAACAAAATAGGCGGTAGCCAGACTGGCCCCCGCCGCTGCTAACACGCCCCAATAAACGAAGCGGCTCCAGCTCTCTCGCCCTGTCTTCCGCAGATAGCTTAAGACAATGCCGACAATGAGCGCGGCTTCCACACCTTCGCGAAGTGAAACGACTAATGACTGAAACATGCCGGACTTACCGTCCTATCCCGCCATCGGGGGTACTTTGCCCTCCGGAGAGGCCTTGCGGTTTGACCCGCAGGGGCTTAAGAGTCTGTGTGAAAACCCGTGCCACTGATCGCTCTTCGTCGGAGCGACCTTAGGGCCAGGACTCTGTTTTCAACAAGAGAGGTAGACTCGAATTCTCACACCGTTTTAGCGCTCCATCGAGCACTGTGAGCGTAGCTGCTTGCGCCAGTCAACAACTTTGGTCGTTGCTATGGACGAATATGGGTTTAGCTTCTCCGTTTCAGCGGCTACCTGCGACTTGGTCGCAACATATTCCGCCTCACTACAATCCCCACCCAAACTACATGTTAGCGCAAAAACTGACGAGTTGCAGCCAGTTAAGTTAGGGCAGAACACTTTCTTGCAGACAAATCTCTACTGAGTTCGGAGATGGGAGACCATGGAAAAAAGAACACCCTGGATATCGGCGAACTTCTGCCGTGAGTGGTCTATCGTCCACCGAAGAATATGATTGCGGAGGTTACCACTGGGAGGATGGGCACTGGAGAAACCCCGGTTTCTGTGAGCGTATGCAGCGAATCGGCCGTGGGCATCTGCCACAAGCAAATGCCCACGGCAAGACAGCTGCGTTCAGGGGTTTGGTGACCGTATAGCTTCGATTTACGGGAAGGCTACGAATCCATTACAAGTCGTAGCCCCTACGGGCGCCGACACGCACGTTCCGTAGAACCCAACGATCACGGCCCCGTCGTTGATGCCGTTGATGATGGTTGCGCCGATCCCGCTCGAATCATCAATGGGCCCTTGGAACCCGATCCCGCTGGTCCACAGGAATCCATGGGTCATACCCGCAATATCGGTGTAAGAGCCGACCACCTGTCCCTGGTTATTCAGACCGAAGGCCTGCGTGCCCGTGGCCCCTGGAAAGTTGAGTATGGTGAAGTGCCCTAGGTTGAGCAAGAGACCGTGCATAACCTTGGCCGTATCAGTGTAGAATCCGCAAACCTGCCCCGTCTCGTTTACGCCAGTTGCCGTAGCGGTGGTTGCCCCCGGAATGGTGAACACGCCATTGGTACTCGAACTACCTGATGGCGATGGGTCGAACCCAGGAGGCGCTTGCCGAGAGCCGACGGGCGCTTGAGCTCAGCCCAACCGATGTCGCCATTAATGAACATCTGGGCTGGGCCTACTTGATGGCGCGACAGTACGATCAGGCCATCGAGCATTGCCGGGTTACTCTGGAGCTGGATCCGGATTTCGCGCAGGCACACCGAGTACTCAGCCTGGCCGACCTTTACAGCGGCCACTACGAGGTAGCCATCTCAGGGCTTCAACAGGGAGTGCAATCTACCCTGGCGGATCCGGTACCCATGGCACTGCTGGCACGGGCGTACGCTCTATCCGGCAGAGCGGCTGAGGCACGCCATCTGTTGCGCAAGCTGCAGGAGCTCTCGAAACAACGCTACGTATCTCCCGCCGATATTGGTGTGCTGCATGGTGACTTGGGCGAGAAAGACGAGGCATTCCAGTGGCTTGGGAAGGCCTACGAGGAGAGCTCCAATTTTCTGATCAACCTGAAGGTGGACCCGGCGTTCGATGATCTCCGCTCCGACCCGCGATTCGCTGATCTCGAGGCCCGCATCGGGCTGCCGCAATAAGCGGGATCTGAGTGCTCGCCGCCGCAGGTTTACAACCGGTCCGCTGAGATCGGCACCACGCTAGCCCGGCAGGGCAAGCAAAGCGAAGAAAGGCGAGCGGCTGAAGGCGACTTTTGTCGAGTGTCATTGACCACTACCCTTGGGAGCATAGTACCCCTCGCGGGTGATGATCTTCACCTGGGGCCGCGTGCACTGGATCGTGACCTTGTGGAACCTGCCATCGCGCGCCAGGTTCCGAGGGTGATATCCGAAGGTGTAGAGGTTGCTGAACACCAAAGCGATGCGGTGAAAGGCCGTGGCAAACTCCTTTTCATCGGCAGCGCTGTAGGCGATGCCTCCGGTCTCTGCGGTAAACGCCTGTGCCGTACGGAAGCCGGGAAAGGGTTCGGTGCCCCTGCCGGCCCACGGTGCGACCCAGTAGACGATAGCGTCCGAACGCTGCACAATCTCCTTTGTTTCTTCCAGCGTGCTGTAGCTGGCATTGTCCGGCGCATCCGCAACCACAATCAAGGCCTTTCGCTGGGTGGAACCGGCAAGCCTCTCCTGGCATGCCCAGACGAGCGCGTCGTAGATCGCCGTGCCGTCTTGGGGCGTGGTCCTAAAGGCTTGGCGGGCGGCTTGATCGAGCAGGGCGCTGTCGTCGGTCCAATCCCGCAGCACGGATACCTCCTCGGCGAAGGTCGCAACAAACACCTGGTCACCCTTTAGAAGGAGCTCGCGGAAGAAGCGCGAGACTGCCGACCAGAATTCCGGTCGTAGCGCGTCATTTTCCGCCAGGCTGACGTCAATCAGCACGCCGGCCCGGAAGCGATCGGAAGAGTCGCTGGAG
>DATJKY010000536.1:0-5528 GCA_035490955.1 Terriglobia bacterium
CTGCCTTTCCTGCCAGCGTTCCTGCCAACGCCTCCAGAAGGCGTCTTCCGACTGCTTCATCTTGGCGAGGGCAGCGGCATCCAGCCTGCGGATCTCGATGCTGCCCATGACGGTGTGGATCTTGAGTTCATTGCCGCCCCCCTGAAGGGCTCCGCGACCCTCAACCGTGCCTACCATAAAGCCTCCCGGTTCGCCACGCAAACTCAGGGGAAAGTCCGATTTAATCTGGTGACCCGTCGCCTCCTCAATAACAGCGTCAATGGTCAAGGGCAGATCTGGAGCAAGAAAGACGTGAATATCACCCACCGAAGTCTCAAGGGATGACGGAACAAAGGTGCCACGGCTGGCGTTAATCTGGGCCACAATGGGGCCGGCAGCGCTCTCCGCCCGCACGCCGCTCATTAATTGCATCAGGTCGATGCCGCCGCCGGCGGTCTCGGCCTCCACGCGGCCCCGCGCCGCGTCCACATGGATACTGCCGCCCGCCGTTTCGGCTCGCACGTTGGCGCCGCATTGCCCCAGTTGGATCTGCCCGCCGGCAGTCTCAGCGTAGATTGGACCCGAGGCGCCGCGCAGAACGATATCGCCCCCGGCTGTCTCCGCCCGAAGTGTTCCCTGCACCATTCCCGCCACGATTTCACCGCCGCTGGTCTCCAGTGTGGCGTCACCGCGCACGTCTCCCACATGAATGCCACCGCCCGCGGTGTGAGCCTCAACCCGCTGGCCCATGTTGCCCAGGTCGATAGCCCCGCCGGCGGTTTCCACCCGCACCGGCCCTTTCACGTCACCGGTGTGAATGTCTCCGCCCGCAGTGACCGCGCGCAACTCACCCTCCAGCTGGGTCACCTCCACTCCGCCGCCCTGAGTTTCAAGGTCCAGATTGAACTTCGCAGGCACCTGGAGGTCGAAGGACACGCTCAGAGATCGGCGCTGCCGCTTCTCGGATGGAAGCCTTCCGGTGAGGTAGGCGCCCCCATTATCACCGCGGCGCGCAATGAGCTCGTAGTGGCTGAACGTGTTCCGCGCTTCGGCTTCGCTCGCTGCGTAAACCGTCAAATGTACGCTGCATTGCAGCCGGTCGGAGGCCCCGGGACGCACACTGACCGAGCCCAGGTCGGCTCGAAACACCAAGCGTCCTCCTTCTTTCACCGGCACGGTACACTCCGCCTCCTCCGACCACAGGCGTCCCTGATGCTGAGGCGTCCCGCGCTTGACGTAAGAATCCTCCGCCCGGACCGGCAAGATGGTGCCGGCTATTAGGGCCGCCATCCATAGAACTCGCAGTTGCATCTTCAGTTTTTCAGTCACTCAGTCCTTCAGTCTTTCAGTCCCTCAATCCTTGCAGCCCCTCAGAGCCCCTCTCTGCCTTTGTCTTTCAGTCGCTCACCTCTTACTCTCGACTGAGGGACTGAGACGCTGACCTACTCAGGTACTGACAGCCTTAGTTGTTGTCCGCACCCAGCGCCACAAGCGCCCGAAGCGATTTAAGGCGCACGTAGTCATTGGGATCGTTTGCCGCCAGTTGCTCGAGCGCGGACAAGGCCACTTCGTCCTTGTCTTTTACCGCATGCTTCACCAGCTCGTCCACCACCGCGCCACGCAGTCCTTGGTTGGCCTTGGGCTGGTGCACGACATCGAGCAACGCCTGTCGGACTTCAGGGTTCCAGTTCATCCTTCGCACCGCCTTCAAAGCCTCGAGGCGGACCCCAAGGTTGGGATCGTTCCTCAAGGTGTAAAGCAGCTCGGGCTGCACCGACGGGTTGTTGCCACTCGCTCGCAAGGCTTCCAGTGTGTCCACGCGGATACCCGGATTGTCGTAACTCTTGAGCGCATACACCAGCACCTTGCGAACGTTATCGTCATC
Organism: Terriglobia bacterium; assembly: GCA_035490955.1. Taxonomy (GTDB): domain Bacteria; phylum Acidobacteriota; class Terriglobia; order UBA7540; family UBA7540; genus DATJKY01. The sequence goes on from DATJKY010000536.1 coordinate 1,865, forward strand.
GAGTGAACCTTCCAGGGTCATGCGCCGCTCGGCGTTTAACGTGATGCGAACCCCGCCGGTCTTCGGATCGGGCGACACCTGGCTGATGCCGCTGATGCGCGCGTCGCCTAGACCCATCGTTGAAACCGGGCTGAGGTCCTTCTCTACGCCTGGGACAAGGTTTCCCGCCCGAGGCCGGAGCGTCCACCCCAATCCAAACCCCAAAACCACCAGACTCAGCGCCGCCACGGCGCCAGCCGGACGAATGATGCCTAGCCTCGGCAACCACTCCCTCAGGGCAGCTCCCCAGCCCATCTCTTCCCGGTCCAACGCCTCGTCCAGCGCCTGCCGGCACCGCACGAGCAAGTCAGGCGCTGGTTCCAGGGACGTCCGCCCCTTCAGCAACGTCTGCAGCCGGCTTGACTCCTCCAGCAAGCTGTGGCAGTGGGAGCATGCAGCCACGTGAGCTTCGCAAGCGGCACGCTCCTCGACCGGAAGCTCGTCATACATCAGAAGCGGAAGATTTTCGTTGAAGTCGTTGCAGTTCATAGTGGTCACCTTCAGCTACACCAGGTCCGCCAGAGCGAAGCGCAGCTTCTGCGTGGCGCGAAACAGACAATTCTTCGCCGTCTCCTCGCTCGTCCCGCAAAGGTCGCCGATGGCTCGTAACCTCATCCCCTGGTAGTGTTTCAGCTCGAAAACAAGGCGCTCGCGGGGACTGAGCCCCTCCAGCGCTCGGCCGATCCGGTGCTGGATCTCCTTCGCCCGCAGCGCCTTTTCCGGATTGAGTCCCGGTCGGTCATCCGCCACTGTGTGGAAGAATTCCGGCTCGCCCGCTTCGCTTTCCGGTGGCTGCACTTCGTTGCGCGATTTTTGCCGCCGTAGATGATCCAGGCAAACGTTCATCACCACGCGATAAAGCCAGGTGGAAAACGCGGACTCAAAACGGAACCGTGAGAGAGAGCGATAGACTTTCAAAAAGGCCTCCTGGTAAAGATCGGTGGCCTCTTCCGGGGAACCCACGACCTTCAGGGCGAGGCGCAACACCTCGCGATCGTACCGCCGCACGAGCACATCAAAAGCAGTACGGTCCCCCCCCTGAGCGCGCCGTATGAGCGCAGGCTCATCCGCCCCCGCCACCGGCGAGCTGTCGGCGGGGATTTTGCCGGCCAGTTCCAAGCAAGCGCCATCCATTCGAAGTTAACGCCGATCTAACCAGCTCTTCCTCTTCCCAATGTGGTTAGACGCTATTTCCAGAAAAGCGTAAGCGGGGAGAAAATGCAAGAGGCAGTGCTATGCTATACTGGATACTCGACACATAGCCGCTGTCCGCCGACATTTACCGAGGTGGGACTAAGGGACTGGAGCTCGGCCAGCCTCGAACCGGAAGGAGTCCTCACCACTCCTCTGCTGCCCGGGTTCAGCTTGCCCTTGCATAAACTGGCCGAGTGATGGATGAGTCTTTCTCGGCTTCGCACGACAATTTAATCAGCCTACTAGAGGCAGACAGACGCGCAGAGTTGTGACCGCAACAAAGAGCGATGCGAACCCTCGATTTCGCATCCGCACAGCCCTTTCCTCATGCCGGTTACACGGCGCCTGCCCTTTGTTCTATAATCGAATCACATGCTCCACACGCCTAACTACGACTGGAGCAAGCGGGCCTACAACCTGGGCGAGGACCTCGGCACGCGTCTAGACCGGGTCGTCAAGCAGGCCAGCAGCTTCTGGCAGCGCGTTTCGGAAGGAATCAGCGTACAGCAGCTTTGGAGGCAATTTGTGTCCGAAGCGCGCGCGAGCTATGGGTTGTACTCCCGAGAGGTGGAATGGGAGCCGGTTGAGGGGGAACCCGGTTGGAAACGCTCGTGGAGAATCACTCGGACGCTCTTCTGGGCGATGATGATGAAGCTCTCTCCCGCGCGTCGCGTCTTCTTTCTGATTGCGCTGGTCTTGGTCTTCCTCGAACTGTTCAACCTACACCTGTTCGGCTGGCCGCGCGAGCTGTACATTGCGCTGGCAGCAGGCTCGCTGCTGTTTCTGCTCGCCCTGGAGCTTGCCGACCGGGTGACGATGAAACGCGATCTGGAAATCGCCAAGGAAATCCAGCGTTGGCATGTGCCCTCCGTGCCTCCCGTGATTTCGGGTCTCGATATCGCCTTTACGACGCGGCCTGCCAATACGGTAGCGGGAGACTACTACGATGCTTTTCTACGTCCGGCGCCCGCTGGCACGTCTAACATGGCGGCCCTTCCGTCGCAGCGCTTGTTGCTGGTCGTAGCCGACGTAGCCGGCAAGAGCGTGCCCGCCGCTCTCCTGATGGCGACGTTCCAGGCCAGTTTGCACACCCTGGCTACGGCGTCGCTGGCGCTGCCTGATCTGGTCGAGGCGCTCAATAACTACGCCTGCGCCCACAGTCTGGGAGGGCTCCGCTTCACCACAGCGTTTCTGGCCGACTTGGAACCCGAGGCCCGTGCCCTCACCTACGTCAGTGCCGGCCACAACGCCCCCATTCTCCGCCGGGCCTCCGGGCAGATTGAGCGGCTCGAGGCCGGGGGCTTGCCACTCGGCATCGCGCGAGGCGCCCGCCACAACTACGGCAACACCACGCTCAGCAGCGGCGACCTTCTGGTGATTTTCACCGACGGAGTGGTGGAAGCGCACAACGGTAGCGGCGAAGAGTACGGCGAGCCGCGCCTTTTGCAGCTTCTCAGTTCTCCACCTGTCTCGAGCGCCGGCGACGATTTGCGTCGTCTGATGGCCTCGGTGGACACCTTTGTGGGCACTGCCCGGCAACACGACGACATAACCTGCCTTGTTCTGCGCTGCCTGTAAGAAGATCCTCGGAGGGCTCGACACCACGATGAGGCCTGCACCTACGATCATGCTGGTCGGCCTCGGTGGCTTGGGCGCGGCGGTGCTGGAGCTGCTGGCGCGTCATCAAGGTCTGGGGCAGATCGTTGTATGCAGCCGGCGCGCGGAGCACGGTGTGGCCCGCTGCAATTTGGCGCGAATGGGCGCGATCGCGCAGGGCTACGAGCCGTCCATCCGTTTTGTGACGCTCGACATCAATGACGAGGGCGCCGTTGCGGAGACCGTGCGGCACGAGGCGCCCGACATCATTTTCAGTGCCGCCACCCTTCAGACGTGGTGGCTGACGGATCTCCTGCCGGAGGAGCAGGCCAAGGTCCTCAAGAAGGCGCGCTTCGGCGTGTGGCTGCCGGTTCACCTGACACTGACCCTGAAGCTGATGCGCGCGCTTCGCGACGCCGATTATCGCGGCATTACCCTGACCGCACCGTTTCCCGACGTGGTCAACTGCGTGCTCGGCAAGCTGGGATTGGCGCCGACCTGCGGGGTGGGGAATCTGGACGAGATCGTGCCCAAGGTGCGCCTGCTGGCCGCTGAGCGGCTGGGCGCACAGCTTGATGCCATCGACGTGCTGCTGGTCGCCCACCACGCCCTGCAGCCGGCCGCGTTTGGCGAGCCGATGGACGAGATGCCGCCCTATTACCTCCGCATTTACTTTGAGGGTCAAGATGTGTCGGAGAAGGTTGACGCGCCCGCGCTACTGCTTGCTCCTTATCCTCTGACTCCCGGGCCCCCCTCGTGCTTCCTCACCGCCGCAACCGCGGTGAAATTAATCCGCGCTCTGCTCTCCGACCGCGAGACTTATTTGCACGCACCC
>DATJKY010000537.1:0-3152 GCA_035490955.1 Terriglobia bacterium
GACCGCAAAGTAAGAGCGCTGGATTCCGCAACCGGTATGGTGCTGTGGGAAGCCACAGTCGATGCCGCGCTAGAGGGCATGCCAGCAGTTTACGAGCAGGCAGGCCGGCAATATGTGGTCTTCTGCGCGGCCGCGCGGGCCTCCACGCAGTTACAAGCACGCGATCCCGACGCGTCTGCAGACAGGATCCAGAGCGCATACGTCGCATTCGCCCTTCAGTAAAAATTGTTTTGCTGGGTTTGCCCGTAACGTATACCCGAACTGGATTACCTCCGGTGGTCTAGATCTAGAGAGCTCTGGCCTCGAAACCAATTGCCTTATCGAACTGGATTGAGCACAGCAAGGTCGAACATTCAAAAGTAATTCTGCTTGCCTGGTAAGCAAATCGGAAAAGTTCGGCCCAGTACGTGCCAATCGGTTCCATGCGCAGAACTGTCCGCAAATTGGTGTCTCTATTTTCGCCTGCCGAGCACGGTGCAGCAGTTCTATCATCGGAGTTAGCTTCCCAGTGGCGTAAGCGATCAACCAGGCGGCAGTAACAGGAGGAAGAACAGCAGCCAGCCGGACATTTGCCGCTGCTTGACCACGATGGGCTTCACTCATTGATTGGCTTGAATGACGCATTCTTTCCCCGTTTTTGTAGACTTCGTACCCTGAAATGGGCCAGTAACTCCTCAAGGCTCATCTTACAATTCCTGGTCCGCTTACCGGACATGTTGCTCCTCGTACCTCTCAGCGCGATCAAGTCCAGTTTTGACGCCATAAAGCGCGTCTGTTTTGGACTGTAAACAAATCACTGCGCGTGCTCACCGCAAGCCAACCAGCTCGGTGGCGGATTGAATCAGCTTCGCAGGATCGAAACCCACGCCATCTTTGAAGACCAGCTCAACCTTCTCTATGTTTTCAATCTTCTCCGCCGGGTTGGCGCCCAACACCACCAAATCGGCGGCCTTGCCCGGCGCAATCGATCCGATGCTCGCGTCTCTGCCCATGTAGATTGCCCCATTCAGTGTGGCAATGCGGATCGCTTCGACTGATGAGAAGCCGGCCTCGACCAGCAATTCAATGTTGCGCTGGTCGCCGAAGCCCGGCACCACGCCGCCGTAGCCGCTGGGATCGCATCCCGCCGTCAGCAGTCCGCCCGCGGCCACAAACTCCCGCTCAAATCTCATCTCTTTCCCCAGCATCGGCCCGCCCATGTCGCGCTCGGCCACATGAGAGCGGCCTACCAGATACTCCTTCGCGGCTTGCGGCGAGAGCGTTTTCAGAGCCGCGCTCTCCCGCTCCATGGGCGGGCGATTCGAGCCGAGAGTCTCAAACACCGCCAGCGTCGATGTGATGGCCACATGGTGCGCTACTAGGTCACGGATCATCTCCCGCACCTCAGGTCCTTCCACTTCCACGCTTTTCTCGATATATTTCAAATTCGCCAGAAGACCGGGACACTCGTCCGGCTTCCTCCCCGGGAAGAACTCAGTATCCACCGACAGGCCATGTTCCAGGTTGTCGATGCCCAGCGCGGCCGCCTGCCTGAATCCGATGGAGCACAGATGCCCGGTGATTTTGAGCCCGCGGGCGTGAGCGTGGTCGATGGCCGCCTTCAGCTCATCCGCTGTGAGGTAGTTGTATGCCTTAAACGAGGTCACGCCTTCGGCGGCCCAATAATCCACCGTGCGCGCAGCGTCGTCCGCATCCGCAAGCGTGTGCATCTGGACCGCGAAGCTGCCTTTGCCCTCGAGGTAGGGGCCAGTCACGTCGAGTTTGGGTCCGGGCAGCAGCCCCGCGTCGATCTTTCGCTTCAGTTCCAAGTCGGTGTACGGCTCTATGCTGCCCGCAGTCCGCGCCGTCGTCACGCCGCCTGCCAGATAGAGACGCGGAGCGCTGTCCGGCGCCTCGCCATAGAACGCCAGGCCACCCTGGGGTTCCTGCGGCGTGGGATAGAAGAGATGTTCGTGCATGCCGACCAGGCCGGGGATCACGGTCTTTCCCGTCATCTCCAGCACCTTGGCGTTGGGCGGATAAGGGCTGCGCGCACTGGCGGCTTGGACAGCTGTGATCTTGCCGCCAGCGATGTCGATGCGCATGTCTTCCTGGGGTGCAGAGCCTGTGCCGTCGATAAGCCGCGCATGCTCCAGCACCAGCGCCGGTGCATCTTCCTTCACATAGGGTGAAAGCGGAGAAGGCTTCTGCTGGGCTGCTGCGGTCAGGCTCAACGACAAGGAAATGCACAGAATTGTAGTTCGTCTCGCAATCAGCATGGTTGGGACCCCCAGAATGAGAGTGGGTGGGCTTCACTAATTTCCAGCGTGCCGTGTACCATGTACACAAAAGCAGCAATGATTCTCAGGATGCTTAAAAGATAAGGCGACCAGCGGTTCATAGCAGCTCCTTCGCCTCGATCAGCCACGGACAACGTACCGCAGAAAGACCACGCGGTTGCAGAACCGGTGCTGGTCGACCAATTCCGGCTTCAACCGCACACGATCCGGGAAGAACCGTTTTCCGGCGCCGACGACCGCAGGGCAGACGAACATTTGAAGCTTGTCAACAAGACCAGCCCTTAACGCCTCGGCGGCGAACTCGGGCCCGGCTACGGCGATGTCGTGGCGGACGTCAGCCTTGAGCTGCCGCACTACTTCGGGATCGAACTTGCGTTCGATACGCGTCCGCAGGCTGCGCGGCTCGGCGAGGGTTCTGGAGTAGACGATCTTCTCGGCCGCCTGCCCCTGCCGCGCCCAGGACCGGGGTATTAAGTGTCGTCTACAAGTCACCTTCCTGTTGGCCGAGTGCGGCAGTGACCAGTTCCGTGTCGAAGTACTCAGTGACTTCCTTCAGCCGGTTGTCAGAAAGGCGAAAAACAAAACAGTAGTTATTGTTGTAGGGCAGTCCGCTCTTTGTCATGTTGCTTCCCCGCGCTTCCACCACAACGTAGTCCCCCTCTGCAATTAAGCGATGCGCCGTGGTTCTGATTCTGCCGTTGATTCTGGCCCGCAGTGGACCGAACAATTCCACTAAGACGGAGTGCTTGCCCTGATATGTCCTGGACCATTTCGTTGTCCCGGTAACGGTCCAGCGGAAATCGTCCGCCATGCTCGCAACGAAGGGTTCGGAGTTGCCTTTCGATAGCTCCTCAAAAATTTGGTGCATTAGCT
>DATJKY010000538.1:0-3630 GCA_035490955.1 Terriglobia bacterium
GGTGCGCCAGGCAAAGTCTGGTTGTTCGCGCGAGCTGAAAGGAGCTTGCCTTGAATTTGCTCGTTCATCATGTAGCCGATGGAGCGGGCGGCGGAGTAATCCGTCGTTCGAAGCCTCGAAAGGCGAAGACATGAGCCGTAAGCAGTGAACCCGATTCGGCCTCGTTACGTTGTTTTGAGAGTGGCCAACCTGCCAACGAAGGCGAAGCCTGCCAACGTCTGGGAAGCAACGAGCACATGCACCAGGCGTACTCTCCGGGGTGAGTGGGGACGGCGCGTGTCGAACGAACAGCCAGGAACCTGGGAGACCCGACCGGGTGCATCTGCGGATGCAAGGGCGAAGGGGAATGAATAACCTTTCGCCTGGCTCGGGTCGGGGGTCGGCGGGGTTCATAGTAGCGTGGAAGCGGAGTAATGTCCGTGGAGCGAAGGAACCCTACCAGATAGGAGCTTGTAGGAGAAAGGGAGGACCGCTTGGATTCGGAAGATCCCATGTTGGATTCGAAGAGTCCCACTACGGAAGGGCGGCAACTGCCGTCGAATCTCTCTCTTTTGAGACACAAGCTAGGCCAAAAGGCCAAGCAGGAGCCGAAGTTTCGGTTTTACGCCCTGTATGACCGAATCTATCGGTGGGACACGCTGGTGACGGCGTGGAACCAGGTAGCGGAGAACCGCGGGGCGGCCGGCGTCGATGGCGTGACGATCCAACAGATCGCCAGCAGCGGCGACGACGTCAGCTCCGGGATTCTGAATTTCCTGAGCGACCTGCAAAAGGAGCTTCAGGAAAAACGCTACCAACCGCAGCCGGTGCGGCGGGTGTACATACCCAAGGCCGACGGCAAGCTGCGTCCGCTGGGCATTCCCACGGTCAAAGACTGGGTGGTGCAGGCGGCAACGCTGTTGATTCTGGAGCCGATCTTCGAGGCGGACTTCCTGGATTGTTCCTATGGATTCCGTCCGGAGCGCTCGGCCCATCAAGCGTTGGAAGCGATTCGCGTCAACTTGGCGGCGGGCTTTCGGGAAGTGTACGACGCCGACCTGCAAGGGTACTTCGATTCGATCCCTCACGACAAGCTGATGGCTTGCCTCCGCATGCGGATCGCGGATCGCACGGTGCTGAAGCTGATTCGCATGTGGCTGGAAACGCCGGTGATCGAGGAGACCGAGAACAACGGGACCAAGGTCACTCGGCCAGAGCAGGGCACGCCGCAAGGGGGAGTGATCTCGCCCCTGTTGGCGAACATTTACCTGCACTGGTTTGACAAGCGTTTTCAGGCCAAGGAGGGCCCCGCACACTGGGCCAAGGCAAGGCTGGTGCGTTATGCGGACGATTTTGTCATCATGACGCGGCGCCAGAGCCCGCAGTTGACGGCGTGGGTGGAGAGGATGCTGGAGGATTGGCTGGGGTTAAAGATCAATCGGACGAAAACGCGCATCGTGAACTTGAGCGACGAAGGAACGCATCTGGATTTTCTGGGCTACCAGTTCCGGTACGACCGCGACCGCTTTGGGCGGGGCAGTCGCTATCTGCACTGGTGTCCGTCGGCGAAGGCGGTGAAGCGGGAAAGGGCGGAGCTGACGGCCATGACCGCCAGACGCCAGGGCTGGAAGCCCATTCCGCAACTCATCACCGAGATTAACCGGCACCTGGAAGGCTGGATGAACTACTTCCGCTTGGGCTATCCTCGATGGGCGTTCCGAAAGATCGGTTACCACATGCAGAGTCGCATGATCCAGCACCTGCGTCGTCGGAGCCAACGGCCCTTCCGCATCCCGGAAGGCCGCACCTGGTATGGGATCCTTGCCGACCTCGGCTTGCTGAACCCCATCATGGTGTACATCAACTCCCTGCGCACGCCTGCGGCAACAGTATCTGGGAACGCCGGATGCGGGAAATCCGCCCGTCCGGTGTGATGAGGGGAGAGCCAGTTGTCGGACATGGCATGCGGGCAATGAGCCACGTCCGGGGAAACCCTGATACGGAAGTAGACCGAAGCCTAACTCCCACGACTTGCTCTCCTACTCTACTCCGAATTATATTTCGGTTGGCGGAAGGGAAAAAATGGAACAGGAGAAAACACAGGAAACAGAGATCCGATTGGTTCTTGACAGTAAAATAACGTGTTGGACAGATTGCCGCCAAGGCATACACATTGCCGAGCATAGGCTCACCTTCCCCATCATCCTTTCTGCGGAATCGGCCGGCCCATGCGGGCCAGCAGCATCTTCATGTCTTCCCAGACATCTTTTTTCTTGTCCGGATTGCGGTGGGGGAGGAGATAGGCGGGGTGGTAGGTGCACAGGACGGGGATGCCCTTGTAGTCGTGGAACTTGCCGCGCAACTTGCCCAGAGCGAGATTGGAACTGAGGAGGTTTTGCGCGGCGCAGCCGCCCAGGGCGCAAATGAACCGGGGTTGCACCAGTTCCAGCTGCCGGTCAAGAAAGGAGCGGCAATTGGCGGCTTCATTGGGCAGAGGGGTGCGATTGCCGGGCGGCCGGCATTTGATTATGTTGCAAATATAGACCTCGTGACGCTGGAAGCCACAGGCGGCAATGATCCTGTTGAGCAATTGCCCGGCGGCGCCGACAAAGGGAAGCCCCTGGGCGTCTTCATCCGCTCCGGGCGCTTCGCCGACGAAGCACAGGTCCACCCCCGGACCGCCGTCCCCGAACACCGTTTGCGTGCGATTGGACACCAGCTCGGCACACTTGCAGCAAACCGATACTTCCTGAGCCAGGAGCTTCAGGGCCTGGCGGCGATCCTCAGCGGCGGGAGTAGGTGGTGAGTGGTCACCCGGCTCCTGGTTGTCCGCTGTAAGGAACACCGGGGTTTCGGCGGCGGGTAGCCATTCCACACCGGCCAGGCGCAGACTCTGAACATGGGCTTGTGCTTGGCGGCGTAACGCCTCACGATCAAGGGATTCCTGGGACATGATAAATCCTTTCACCACCACTCACTACTCACCACTCACCAAACTGATGAAGCGGGCGCCGACGTCATAAAAACCGTCCTTGACCTTGTTGCAGCGGACGATTTGAGCGCGAATCTTCAGTGGAGGACCTTGATCCTGGGGGCGCATGGTCAGGACCACCTCGCCGGATAGCACGGTAGTGGTAATGAAGGACATGCCGCCCCGGGAGAGATCGCGCGCGAAAGCCACGAAGGCTTCGGGAGAAGGCGGCCGATAAATCTCCAGGCGAGTATTGTACATCACGCGTAAATGGGCCCGGCGGTCATCGACCCCTCGAGGTGGGCCCTGGTGCCGCTCGATCAATTCGGTGATGGCATCCTGCACCGCTTGCTCGGCGCCTGCAAGAGCAGGCAAGTCGGCTGCGGTGGCGTGCGGAATCTCCCGGCGCGTTTGAAAACGGCAGCCCAATTCCATGACGTCGCCACCCAGGCTGCGACAATGGCGGACTTCGGCCGGCACGAACAGCGCCTGATTATTGGCGTAGATGCCGATAATGATGCGGTCGGTGGCGGCCAGCCGCTCTTGCAAAAGACCCATGCCTTGCTCGGAAAAATTGAGCGACACGGCCTCGTAGGCGGCTTCCCAGTCCACCGAGCCGTCCGCCCGGATGGGGACGATCTGGACTGGCTGGTGGGCATCCACGCGGGTTTGCCCGCGCT
>DATJKY010000539.1:0-4627 GCA_035490955.1 Terriglobia bacterium
CAGCGTAACCTGCGCCTCCGCAAGTGGAAGCCGGCCGACGCCGAATAGGCCGAACAGAGTGCTTAACCGCTCCTGTGGGAACTGGCGGCTTTGCGGTGTGAGGAATGGCAGAGTGCTCGATTGGGCTTCGCTGGGGCGCGGGTACTGCTGGCCAATGAATGCCGAGAGACGAAAAGTCGAATTTGATCTACGAATAAGGCAAGGATGTGGATCGGGACCCAGCTGCCCCAGGGGTGGGGTTCCCCTATCCAGCCGACCGCGAAGAAAGCAGGCCGCGACCTTCCAGCACGGTCACGAACTGGTCGGCGTCCACACCTATGACCTTGTCCACCTGCCCGCAAGGCCAGCGGATCTCGAGTTCGTCCGCCTTGCGCGCTGGCCCCAATCCGAAGTGCTGGCGCAAGTCGCTCTGTGAGATGTAACTGCAGCCACTAAGCACCTCGCGGATCTGACGACGCCCGCCGGCAGTTACGGTAACGCGAGCTCCGATGCCGGAGCGGTTCGATTTTGTCCCCGCTGTCTTGACGCTCAGCCAATGGTTGCCGCTGCGGTTCTCGTTCTTAAGCAAGGACGGGGGCTCGTTCATATTCCAGACGAGCACGTCGATGTTTCCGTCATTGTCGAAGTCTCCGAAGGCGCAGCCGCGGCTCGAATGCGGCTCCAGCACCGCCGCTCCGCACAGTTGGGAAACCTCCTCAAAACCACCGTTGCCCAGGTTGCGATAAACGACGCGCGGCTGTTTAAACTTATAATCCGGGTAAATCTTTTCCACCTCAGGGTAAACGGTCCCGTTAACATGGAAAATGTCAAGCCAGCCATCATTATCGAGGTCTGCGAAGTCTACCCCCCAGCAGACGTACTGGGTGTTCACTGCCAGCCCAGCCGCGTTGGTGACGTCGTCGAAGAACTCGCCTTTCGTGTTGTGATAGAGGATGGGCGTGTCTTCGCTGAAGTGCGGCAGAAACAGATCAAGATAGCCGTCGCCGTCGTAGTCACCCACCGCCACGCCCATGTTTGCCTGCTCAAGGCCATCGCCGTTTACGGCGCACCCGGCTTCCATGCCTACTTCGGCGAACGTCCCGTCGTGGTTGTTGCGGAAAAGCAGATTGGGCGAGGAATCACACGCCACGAAGAGGTCCGGCCAACCGTCGTTGTTATAATCAAAGGCCACGGAGGAGAGACCATAGCGTCCGCCGGGCTTGAGGATACCCGCTTTCTCCGTGACCTCGGTGAAGGTGCCATCCCCGTTGTTGTGATACAGCGAGCATGTTTCCTTGGTCAGGCCCAGGGGACCGCAGTTCACGGGGACGCCGCGGTACTTGCAGTAGCGACTGGAGCCGCCCACCGGCGTTTTCGCCAGATCAAGGTCGATGTAGCGGGAGACGAAAAGGTCGAGATGACCGTCGCGGTCGTAATCCACAAGGGTGCAACCGGCGCTGTACCGGGTTCGGCTCTGGCCCAGACCCGCCTTTTCGGTGACGTCGGTAAAGGTGCCGTCACCGTTGTTGTGGTAAAGGACGTTCTTGCCGAAGTAGGTGAGGAAAAGGTCGTCGTGACCGTCGTTGTCGTAGTCGCCAACGCAGACACCGTAGCACCAGCCGGAGTGGGTGATCCCGGCCTTGGCCGTGACGTCCGTGAACGTTCCATCGCGGTTGTTGCGATAAAGATGATTAGTGGGTTCCTGGCCGGGCGGGAAGCCTTCGTGGCGAGTGCCGTTAGCAATGAAGATATCCAGCCAACCATCGTGGTCGTAATCGTAGAAGGCGATGCCGGCACCGTTTGCTTCCACGATGTACTTCTTGACGTACTCTTCTCCGTATACGGTGGGTAGGGTTAGCCCGGCACGCGGGGCCACATCGATTAAGGTTACGGGCCACGGCCGCCCTGAAAACTTAGGGCGTGGCGCGGGCCTCACTCCGCGCGTGGACATGCCCTGGGCACGAAGACGCGGCGCAGCGCCAAAAACCAAGCCAGCCGAGGCCACAGTTTGCAGGAATCGGCGACGGGTCGAGGTCATAATTAGAGGCGGACTAAAATCTCCGTAGCCATGGTCTGAGGAACGGAATGTGTTCCATCGTATACCTTGGCCAGCTCGGCGAGAGCGGCATCCTTCACATCGTGTACGGGCCGTAATCGACAGAAACGTCAACGATCACGACCTTCTTGAGAACACTCGCTGGTCGAAATCTAGCTTCATGTCGAAGGTGTGGCCGTAATTGAAGATCGGAACCTTTTCGTCGACGACCAAGCTGTCAAAGAACATTGCAACTGCATGTGTATTGGTGTTGAGCAAATCCCACACCTTCTCCCTATCTTCTGCGCCGCCGGCACCTTTCAGGAACAGCTCACCGCAACGGACGACCATCGGATCCAAGACGGTATCAAGCCTCGCCGAGTCAATTACCGTGCTTCCACAGTTTAGCATTGCTCCTCGAAGGGCTACACGGGTGGCAAGCTCCCACAACCTCGGATACCAAAGGGCCTACAATCTTCACCGCAGCTTCAATTCCCGGCACGAGATTCTCGCCTTCTGCCTTCGGACCCTAACCTTCAGCCCTCACTCTGGCGGCGTCTCACTCTGCGGTTGGCTCATGTCACCGAGCACTCCCGCCCGGATTGCCCGCTGGGTCTGTACGGATTTTTCGTGCGTCTCCTTGTACGCGGCGAGTTCCGCCTGCGCTTGCTGCTCGCGGCCCAGGCGGCGGTAAGCGAAAGACAACTGGTAGTGAGCATTAGGATTCTGGGGCTCAAGTTTCACCGCGTTCTCCAGGGGCGCAACCGCCTCCTGAGCGCGGCCGGCAGAAACCAGCGATTTGCCCAGACCGATGAAGGACTCTGTGAACTCCGGTTCCAGTTGTGCGGCACGCGCGAAGTGCTCAATAGCCAGGTCCCACTGCCGCGCCTGCCGCGCCATTTCTCCAAGTTCATACTCGGCAGCGGCATTGCTGGGGTCAATCGTCAGCTCCTCTTCGAACTCCCGTCGAGCATCGTCCACGGTTGTGGGCCCGCGCGGCCCAGCTAGCAACAACCTTCCGACGCGGTAGTGGATCCCCGGGGCCCTGGGATTTAACGCGAGCACCTTGCGGTACTCCTCCTCCGCCTCATTCGGCTTCTCCTGCATCTCCAGTACCTCGGCGTTAAGTTGATGCGCTTGGGGCGAACCCGGAGCTGTGATTAAAAGGCGCTGTGAGGCGCGGGTGGAGAGTTCGGAATAAAGTTGGCTGCTCAAATAAAGAACTTCAGGGTCATCGGAAAAGTCCCTACTGAGCAAACGGATAAAATCCACGGCCGAGTCCGGCCTGTTTAGGACCATGTTGCAGCGCACTGCGTCTGTGCCCAAGACCCGCTTCAGTTGCGGCTCGGTCGCCCGCGTGTAGTCCTTCTCCAGATAGGGGAGGGCGTCCTTGCATTGGCCTCCCTCTGCCAGGCTGGCCCCAAGGAAGAAATGGGCGTGGACCAGGGATGGCTTGAGCGTCAGGGCTTCACGGCCTTGCTTGACGGCATCGCCATACCGTCCCACAGAATAGTAGGCCACGGCGAGGTTGGCATGCACTTCCGCCATCCCCGGCTGGAGTTTGGCCAGCCGTTCCAGGCTGGTAATAGCGCCGCCATAATCTCCCTTGCTCAAAGCGCTTTGCGCTTCTGCGGCGAGCTCGGCCGAGTCTCCAGACAACGCTCCAGGGTTCACCGCAGGCTTGTGCTGGCTGGCTGAGCCTCCAGCGACCTGTGCTGCAACAGGCGCGCTTCCCCGGTCAAGGAGCAGGAGCAACGCTGCACCAATCATTTTCCACTTTTCGCCGATTATCATCTGCAACGGTCTCAACTGCCAACACCTTCATTCTGCCACAGAAGCGCCGGTGCCGGGCATTGGAACGAGGGTTCCACCTTGCCCAATGCGGACGTAGGACTGTGTTGAAAATAACCCCAGGCAGCGTATCGATCTGCAGGGGCACCCCTTGGGGTGCCCTGGTCGAGACACCCCGCGGCACACCCGGCGAGAGCGGGCACGGTTCGACTTTGCTCAACGTCCCCGAGCGAAATCGAGGGCAAACCCCGCCCTTACACCACCTGAACAGGGAACGTCTGCGCAACTCTGCGGCCCTTTATTTTGAAAATCGTCGCTATAATCCTGTTTGATGTCACGCTTCGCGTTTTTGCACCGCTTCTTCTTTTTGACTCGCAGACCGTTAGCGGGACGGTCCGATGCTCGGCTCGCTTTGCTTGCACGTTCGGTTTCCTCATGCGGCAGGAAGCACCGCTGCCTGCTCGCGAGTGTGGTCTTTCTGCGCGACCACTGGCATACGGTGGTCCCGTTACTGCCCTTCCTTCTCTTGGCAACTTCGCCGGCGGTCCCACTGACCCCTCACCCGCCCTCGCACCTCGGGCGCTCTCTCCCCAGGGAGAGGGCCAGGAATCAAAAGGCGCGCGACGCTGGCCCGACTTGGGGCGTGGTGTCGTCCTCACCGCTCGACCCGAGAATCCAGACCCAACTGGAGGAATTGGCCGCTCAGAACCAGGCAGAGCTTCGCGGCTTCGCGAGCGTCCGGGAGGCAGCCGAAGGCCACGTAGCGCCCACCCTGGAGCTTGTCCAAGCCAAGAACCTGCAGGCCTTCACCACTGACCTACG
>DATJKY010000540.1:0-9217 GCA_035490955.1 Terriglobia bacterium
GTGTCAAACTTGCCGCCGGCGTGAAGAACGGTCATCACCACCTCGGCAGCCGAGCGCCCCTCCTCCTTGTGGAGGCCCACCGGGATGCCACGGCCGTTGTCCACCACTGTCACGGAGTTATCGCTGTGGACGGTAACATCAATGTGGTCGCATTCTCCCGCCAGAGCTTCGTCCACCGAGTTGTCCACCACCTCCCAAACCAAGTGGTGGAGTCCCATCTGACCTGTTGAACCGATGTACATTGCTGGCCGCTTACGCACGGCCTCCAGGTCACCCAACACCTTGATGCTGGTCGCGTCATATTGCTGGCTTTCCCGAGACCCCGTCGGGACGGGGCCGCCGTCTCGGCCTACGTTAGACTTCGTCACGCGCTTCCTTACCTCTCAATTAAATCTCACAGGCCCAAGTTCGTCGTAGGAGCAACGCATGTGGTTTACCCTTTTCCTGGTGTGGACCCTTGTACGGGCTGGGCACCCACAAGGGTTGCCCCTACATGACCGCGCCGAAATCCCGCTTGGCGGGACCGGGCGCAGTGTCAAACCCGCATAGGCATCACCACATAGCGATACTTGTAGGACTCATCGTCAAGCGGGCGAAGTTGCCCCGCGCTCTGCTCGTCCTTCAATTCCAGACACACCTTACCCCCGTCGCCCAGCACGCTTAGGAAATCCAGCAGGTACTGGTAATTAAAGCCGATCTGCATGGCCTCTCCGGAGTAATCCGCATCTAGCGTTTCGTGCGCTTCGCCATAATCACCGCTGGAGGAAAATATCTCCAAACGATCCTTTTCCAGGTTGACGCGCAGGAGGCGCGTTCGCTCATCCGCCAGCAGCGCGACGCGCCGGACAGCTGAGGCCAGCAGGCCCTTGTCCAACTCCACCAAGCGGTCATTCTCCCGTGGCAGCACTGCTTCATAGTTCGGGAACGTTCCCGTCAACAGGCGTGAAATCAGCACCCGGCCGCCGGAGGAGAAGAATAGATGGCTCTCGTCCCTGGCAAACTCAACTTGGTCCTTCTCATCCCCCTGAGCCAGAAGTCTCTGCAGCTCACCCATAGCCTTGCGGGGGATCAAAACCCGCAACTCATTGTTGAGCCCGCCCACTTCCACCTGACTCTCAACAAGCGCCAAGCGGTGGCCGTCGGTTGCCACCATTTGCGCGCTTTGCGGCTTCATTACCAGCAGAGCGCCGTTGAGGGTGTACCGCGACTCCTCACTGGAAATAGAGAAGATAGTCCGTTGGATCAGGCCGGTGAGGATTCGAGCTGGAATCGCCGCTTGAGCCTTAGGCACCGTAGGCAACACCGGGAAATTGTCCTTGGCCATTCCCACCAGCTTGAACGAAGAACGTTCACAATTGACCTGGATCCAATGGTTCTCCAGTACCTTGAACCTGATTTCCGCCTCGGGCAGCGAACGAACAATGTCCAAAAGCCTTCTGGCAGGAACAGTCCCTGAACCGCCCGTCTTCACTTTGGCGGCGCAACCGCAACGCACGCCGAGTTCAAGATCTGTCGCGCTCAATTGCAAGGAAGAGTCAGCGACTTCAAGTAAAAGGTTGGAAAGAATGGGAATGGTCGTTTTCTTTTCTACCACATTTTGGGTGAGATCCAGTTCCTTAAGGAGGTCTGACTTCTTTGTAGAGAATTCCATATATGCATTTTCCTATAAAGATTGTAGCAGTAGTAGGACCTGTTCATTTGTGGAAAATTTAAGAAGCCCGTTGTACAGCAGATAGTTGCAGGTTGAGAGGCATGAGGACATCAGTTACTTTTTTCCGAGTATTGCTGATGGAGACTGGCCGGAGTCTTCGAAATTCACAATCCGTGCAATGAACATTACAACAGGGACGGGGCAAGTCTAATTCAGGCTATCCATTAGCTTGTTGATACGCCTGTTCAAGTCTCGGTCGCTTTGCCGCAACTCGCCGATCTTATTAATAGAGTGCAGAACGGTAGTGTGGTGCTTTCCGCCGAACTCTCGGCCGATCCGAGGCAGCGAGGCCGACGTCAACTGCTTGGCAATGTACATGGCAATTTGCCTGGGGTAGGCCACGGCCCGGCTGTTGTTTTTCGACTTGAGTTGGGCGATGCCCAAGCCAAACTCACGGCAGACGACCCTCTGAACATTCTCAATGGAAATCCGATGCTCGTCCCGGTCAACAAGGTTCTTCAAGACCTGTTGTGCCATAGATAGAGAAATCTCCACGCCAGTTAGTGAGCAGTAAGCGACCAGGCGGGTCAGCGCGCCCTCCAGATCTCGGATGCTGGACTTGATCTTCGAAGCGACGAAGTCGGCCACGGCAGGGGTTAGGATGACCTTGAGATCTTCACACTTCTTGGCGAGGATCGCCAGTTTTGTCTCCAGGTCAGGTGGTTGAAGGTCAGCGGTGAGGCCCCAAGCGAAGCGCGAGCGCAGCCGCTCTTCCAACGCGGGGATTTCCTTAGGAAGACAGTCGCTGGAGATAACCACCTGCTTTTGACCCTCGTAGAGGGAGTTGAAGGTGTGAAAAAACTCCTCCTGGGTGCGCTCCTTTCCGGCAATGAATTCAATGTCGTCCATCAGCAGCACGTCCACGTTCCGGTATTTTTCGCGGAACGAGACCATGCGGTCGTAGCGCAGGGAATTAATCACTTCGTTGGTAAAGTTCTCGGAGGATACGTACGCTAACCGCATCTCCTTACTATTCGACTTGATCATATGACCAACGGCCTGCATCAAGTGCGTTTTCCCAAGGCCTACTCCCCCGTACAGGAAGAGGGGGTTGTAAGCCCTGGAAGGCGCCTCGGCTACCGCCCGCGCCGCAGCGTGCGCAAACTGGTTGCACGAACCTACCACAAAAGTGCCAAACGTATATTTGGGATTAAGCTGATGGTCGACGGACTCAAAATCTAGTCTTCCCTGCACGGCTTTCTGTCCGTTCTCGCCCGCCTTGTTTCCCATGTTTTCCTCGAACACGTAGGATACCTGGTGGTAGCTGGCTTGCAAGCGCTCCAGGGTCTCACGGATGATTACCCCGTAGTGCTCCTGGATCCAGTCCTGGAATTCGCGGTTAGGTACGCGCACGAATAGGGTGTGGTCGTCTGTATGGCTGAAGCGGGTGGGTCGCAACCAAGTCTGGTAGCTTTGCGGGTTGACCTGGGTCTTCAGATGATTTAAAACTTCCTGCCATGCGTTCATAACTCTGCTACACAAATGGAACACGCACTCATGCGCTTCCGGCAACGAGGCGAAAGCCCATTCCCTGAAAGCTCAAAGCGACGAGTTACCTTTGAAGCCGTCTCCTCTCGTTCTGGTTTGGTTGTGGAGTGCTACCGACCTAGCAAGAATGACTACGCCCGCATTCCCCGTAACCCAACATAACACAAATGAGAACCCGTGCCAATCTTTTCGAACCGTCTTCCTCAAATATTTCCAAGTTGTGGAAAAGTAGACCAACAAATTTCTTTTGAATGGCTTAACCTTCATTCCAGCTTGTTGAAAAGCGAGCTTAGAAAACAAGCCGCTCTGCATCAGACCTACGGCCATGTCTGCTATTTCCTCTGATCTTGTGCCTTGAGTTCTCGCTCCCTTAGACGGCGACGGATGGTGGCCGGGTCGTCAAAGGATGCGGAGGGCTTG
Source organism: Terriglobia bacterium (assembly GCA_035490955.1). Classification (GTDB taxonomy): domain Bacteria; phylum Acidobacteriota; class Terriglobia; order UBA7540; family UBA7540; genus DATJKY01. The sequence goes on from DATJKY010000540.1 coordinate 3,620, forward strand.
TGCCCTTGGGCGCGCCGTTCCAGACCTGGTTCCACAACCTTGGCCGGATCAAAAATACGTGTGTCCGGAGGCAGCGCCTGATAGGGAGAGAAGTCCGGTTGGTTAGTGAACCAGGAGGCAAGGTTGCTAGCCGCAGCGTCGTACTGGTTCAAATAAGGAATACCGAGCAGCAGGTCAAAAGTCTTCAGAATGCTGGCCATGCTGGCATGGACGTGGGCAACGCCACGGCGCGCGTAGGGGCTGATCACCAGCAGTAGGCTGCGGTGAGCATCGATGTGGTCGGTGCCGTCCTGCGCGTCGTCTTCGGTCACGAAAATAGCGGTGTCCTTCCAGAAGGAACTGTGTGAAAACAACTCCACCGTCCTCCCCAATGCGAGGTCGTTGTCGGCAACGTAGGAAGCGCGGTAGGGATAGCCCTCCTCCGGACGTGGGTCCGAGGTGTGGTCGTTGGGAAGCCAAATGAACATAAACTGGGGCAGCGGTTGCCTGCCGCTGGCATACCGGATTTGGAACTCGCGCTCAAACTGCTGAAACCGGTACTGATCCGAAATGTTGGTATTGAAGGTGGGGTAGCTGCGCGAGGTATTTTCAAACAGCGTCTGCGGCATGGGGATATTCACCGCTTCCCGGACGCCGGTCGGCTCGAGGCCCGCGCCTTCGTCGTCTCCGGCCATTTCCACCCCTTCACCGTAGTTACGGAAACTGATATGGTTGCGCCAAAGGTGCTCCCAGAGCGAGCCCGCTTCCAAGTATGATTCCGGGCAGGGGCTGGAGCATCCTATGGCCAGCCGCCCCGGAGCGTCCTGATCGGCGACAAAGTCGAGTTTGCCGCCGTACGCGGCCGGCCAGCCGGATTCCACCAACTCGTTGGGGTAGTTCCCGACCAGCCAGTGATGGCCGTCGACGGAAACGTCAGAGTCTACATAGAAGTTGTCACCGAGGCCGAAGCGTCGGGCGAGCGCGTGGTGGTTGGGAGTAACCCGGGCGTGCTCCACGATGCGGGCCGGCTCGGCGGTCGCGCCCTTTTCAATTTTCTCGCCGTACCTGTTCTCCGCTTTCCTTTCGTCGGCTCGCACTGTGGCGTCCTCACCGAACTCGGCAAGGCTCGGGTCCGCTTCCACCCGCTCGCCGCCAACCTCGGGGAGGTCGCCGAAGACCTGGTCAAAAGTACGGTTCTCTTTGACGATAAAGACCACGTGATGGATTTTGTCGCTGGCGTGGCCCGACCGTGGGACGGGGGAATCAGCCACTCTTAAGGTTGCGGCCGGCGCAAAGCCGTTGTTCCGCGACACTTGCTCGGCACCGGTCTTGAGACCTGGTACATCCGGGATCGGGATGAGAGAAACCACACCCTTGGTGATATCTCCGATGTAGGTGCCCTCCACACCGGCGTGGAAGTTCCGGCCGCCGTTGGGTCCGGCGCCGAATCCTTTGGCATTGGCCACGTAGAGGTTACTCCCGTTCTGGCTCACTGCCACTCGTGCCGGGAACCACGCCGTTGGAATATACCCCAGCACCTTTCCCCTCATGGCGTCGAGTACAGCCACGGCATTTATTCCGGAGCAGGCTACGTAGAGCCGGGTCTCGTCCGGGCCGAGAACTAACCCGAAGGGCAGCGTGCCGCGAAGGCCGCGGACGGACGCAGCCGGCTCGAGCGCTGTTGTTTTCTCAATTCGGTTGCTGCTCGCATCGATGATCGTGACGCTGTCTTGGGCAGCGTTGGACACGTAGATCCGCGTATTTCCTGCCACCACTGCGCCTGGGCTGCTTCCTCCTATCGATCGGGCGCCGATAAGAATACCAGTCTTAACCTTCGCCGTGATTCGCGGCTGGGCGGCGTCCGAAACGTCGACCACCCAGAGCGAATTGGACTCGGAAACATTGGGGTCACCCAAGCCCGCGATACGCTTGCCACTTACAGTTGCACCCTGCTCGGCTTCCTTTGAAGGCACGCCGAAGGGTGGGAAGTCGAGGCCGGTGTCGCGAGCGTCCTTGGGGTCGTAGTCCGGAATAAGGGAGTATCGATAGGTTCCGACGTTGCAGACGTAGGCATGCCGCCCGTCGGGAGAGAGGGCTAAGGCAAAGGGCATACGGCCTACGGCCGTGCTCGAGACAATCCGCTTGGAAAGTGTGTCGATGATCACCAGGCGGAAGTGGGCGAAGTCGAGTACATGCAGGCGACGACCGTCGGCGGAGAGCTTCAGATCTCCCGTAAGGCTGTGAGTGTATCTCTTTCCCTGAAAGTCAGCGTCGAGGCTCAATGACGCAAGGCGCTGGTGCGTTGTCAGATCCCAAACTCCTACGCAGCCGTTGTTTCCCTCCGATGCGTAGAGGGTACGATTGTCCGGCGCGATAGCCACACCCAGGTAGATGCTCGCCGGGTCGGCATCAGGAGACTTGAACCCGGGCGGGATCTGCACTACCGTCGGCTGCGCGTTCTGGAGTTCCGTGATGATGGAAAGCGAAAAGGGAGCCGTGCCGCTGTTGGCGGTGACCAGAGTTTTGCCGTCGGGGCTGAGCGCCATTCCGTACGGGTGAGGCGCCACTTTCACCTGCGTGCCTAGTGGCGTTATCAGGCGGCCGTTAGGCAGCACAGTGTCGCCGGCGGGGTCGATTTTCACTGGCCGCTCTCCCGCGGGCGCCTGGAGTTCCGCTTGCCCGGCTCTCTCCCTGCGAGCTCCAAGCAGCAGGGGAGGTACTGCAAGGAGCATGGTAAACGTCGCCGCCACATACCGTGAGTTCATCAGCGCTCCTCCTTCACAAAATGCGGCAACGTAAACGCGAACGAGCCATCTAGGATCGCAAATCAGGGCCGGAAAAAACGACAGCGTTGCTCAATAAACAACGCATCCAATCGAGTGTGGTGTTTTGAAACTGGAAGTGGCTGGAGGATGTGGGGCCGATCATAAATTCCAGAACTGATCCCCAATCCCGGTCCGAACCGCTGTTACTGGTTGAGGTTCCAGATATCGATGTTCCACTTCCAAGTGCCGTCTTCTTGCTTCCAGTGGACGACGTACTTGACCGTGAGAATCTGCCCGTCCTCCACGGTCAGATCGGCCCGGCCGATCTCGATCACGCTGTCTCCGACTGCTTGAGCGTCCACGGTCGCTAGTGTTGCACTTTTCAAGCCAAGGCTAGCGATAGCCTGCCGCCAAAATGATTTGATCTGGTCGCGTCCTTCAACCATCGGAGCACCGGGCGGCAGGGCGCGAGCGTGGGCCGTGTACACGCGGTCCAATCCATCAATGTCGCGTTTTCTGATCACTTCCGCATCGAACAGCTCGTTGGTCTGCCGCATGGCGGCCAACACAGGTTCAGATACCTTCATAGCTTCTCCAGGCGCTGGTTGCGCGGGTGGAAATCGAGTTGAGTATACACAAATGGACCGGAATTTCCATTATGGGCTCGGGGGACCATCGGGGGCAACTGATAACACATACCTGACCCAGCCTACATTGTTATCAAGCGGAGTCGTGGCGTTGACCGATGTCCAGTTTTTCTCTATGGCACGTTGCCCGACAGCTCGGACGAGGGCTCGCAGGGAGTATAGTAGAGGCCGTATAGTATAATGAGCTGTTCAGAAGGTAGGGCGCCGGGGTAGGTGACCGGGACCTGCTCGCAGGGTGACAGCTTCCTGTTCGCTTCTTCCTGCCGGTTGTCTCCACCAACTTCGATATGAAATCGACTCGTCGCTATTTCCTGGGATCTTCAGCCATCTTGCTGGGTGCCCGGCTGCTGGAGGCGCTCAGCACCCCGTTGCGGAAGTGGGCGCAACCGCTGGTACTCAACGCCGCGCCGCTGCCCGCGCAAGAGGGCGCCTCGTCCGTCACCTACGTGGATATCGCCCAGCAGGCAGGAGTGACGGCGACGAATGTCTGGGGCGGGGTCGAGCACAAGAATTACATTATCGAGGCTAAGGGCAGCGGGCTGGCCTTCTATGACTTCGACCAGGACGGCTGGCTGGACATTTTACTCACCAACGGCCAGCGGTTAGAAGAAACCTACGCCCCAGGCACTGCCCCCACGGCCCACCTTTACAAGAACAACCGGGATGGTACGTTTACGGACGTCACCGCCCAGTCAGGCCTAGGGGTGAGCGGCTGGCTCACCGGCGTGTGCGTGGGGGACTACGACAACGACGGCTGGGACGATCTCTTCGTCTGCGACTGGGGCCACACCATGCTGTTTCACAACAATGGCGACGGCACGTTCACGGATGTGACCAAGAAAGCCGGCCTATACCAGGACCGCGTACGCTGGGGGTCGGGCTGCACGTGGGTTGACTACGACCGCGACGGCAACCTCGATCTGTTTGTGTGCCATTACATTGAGCTGGACCTCAAAAAGATACCCGCTCCCGGCCAGACAGGCTACTGCCAGTGGAAAGGCTTACCGGTGATGTGTGGCCCGCGCGGGCTGCCCGGCGGTACGAACACGCTTTACCACAACAACGGCAACGGCACCTTCACCGACGTTTCCGAGAAATCGGGCATCCTCAAGCCCGGCCCGCGCTACTCTATCACCGCCGTGGCCTATGACTTTGACGACGACGGGTGGCCTGACATTTATGTCGCCGTCGATTCCGAGCCCAGCATAATGTTCCGCAACAACCACGACGGCACATTCACGGATATCGCGGTCATGGCCGGGTGCGCGTACAACGAGGATGGCCAGGAGCAAGCGGGCATGGGCGTCGGTGTTGCCGACTATGATTGCGACGGCCACCTGGACATCTATAAGACCAACTTCTCCGACGACACGTGCGACCTCTACCACAACAACGGCGACGGCACGTTTACGGACGTCACCTTCATGGCGGGCGTAGGCGTTAACACCCAGTATGTGGGCTGGGGGTGCGGCTTTGTGGATTACGATAACGACGGCTGGCCCGACATCATCCAGATCAACGGCCACGTTTACCCCGAAATCGAGAAGGCCAACTTAGGCGCGCACTTCAAGATGCCGCGGCTGGTTTACAAGAACCTGGGCAACGGCAAGTTCAAAGATGTATCGAAGGAGATGGGCCCCGGCATCAACGAGCAGTACTCCAGCCGCGGATCCGCCTACGGCGACTACGATAACGACGGCGACATCGACGTGCTCGTGCTTAACATGAACGATCCGCCCTCGCTGCTGCGCAACGACGGCGGTAACAGGAACAACTGGGTCAAGATCAAGCTGGTGGGCACCAAGTGCAACCGCACCGCAATCGGTACGCGCGTCAAGGTGACCGTGGGCAAGCACACCCAGATGGATGAGGTCCACACCGGTTATAGTGTGATGTCGCAGAGTGATCTGCGCCTCCACTTCGGTCTCGGCCAGGCCAAGACCGTCGACGTCATCGAAGTCATCTGGCCTACCCTCCTCGACCCTCCCAAGAGCGGCGGCGCAAGGAGCAAGACCCAACCCGGGGCGGCCGGCATCGAACGCTTCACCAACATCGAGGCCAACCAGATCCTCACCATCAAAGAGGGCAGCGGCATCATCAAGGCGGAGAAAATCAAGACGTAGCCTGGCGGAGAGGCAGGGATACGGTGCCAACCTTAGCAGATTTCCCAGAAAAAACTGTAAAATCGTAATCCTTGCGCTGTCAAC
>DATJKY010000541.1:0-3588 GCA_035490955.1 Terriglobia bacterium
CTAGGAAAAGGAGAGACAATGCGACAACTTAGAAACATGAAAGCGTCGCTGGGACTTCTGGCGATGATCTTAGTCTTGTCCGCGGCCGGCGCGCAGGCGCAGGGCACATGGACAGGAACCAACCATATGAACGCTGCCCGATCCGGTCAGACAGCCACTTTGCTGGCAAGCGGCAAGGTACTCGTGGCAGGTGGAGAGAACTCCCTGGGCAACGTTAAGACGGCCGAGCTCTATAATGCGAGCACGGGCAGTTGGGCCTTGACGGGCAACTCCGTCGTGGCGCGCGCGACCGCGGCAGTCGTACGTCTTGCCAACGGCAACGTGCTCGTCGCGGGAGGGTGCAACACCGACTGCATCAGCGCGCTGGGCTCGAGCGAACTCTACAACCCGAGCACAGGGAAATGGGCGTTGACGGGAAGCATGGCTACGCCGCGCTTTTCCTTCTCCGCCACACTTTTGACCAACGGGAAGGTCCTGGTGGCGGGTGGGTGCACGGCGACAAATTGCACGAACGTCACCAACAGGGCCGAGCTCTACGATCCAACCACCGGCAAGTGGACCGCTACCGCCCCTCTGAAGTTTGCGCGTGGCCAACACACCGCCACACGGCTCAGCGACGGTACGGTCTTGGTGGCGGGCGGCAGCAATGCCACCGGTGACCTGAACAGGGCTGAGCTGTATAACCCGACCGCGGGCACATGGTCCTCGGTTGGCTCCATGAAGTTCACCCACAGCGGTCACATTGCCATCTTGCTGACCACCGGTAAAGTGCTGGTGGCGGGCGGTGGGGGGCCAGGAAGCTCTTTGGCAAGTGCTGAGCTTTACAACCCCATGACCAAAACGTTCAGTTCCACGGGCAGTCTGAGCACCGGCCGCGACGACTTCTCGGCTGTACTCCTGCAGAGCGGAAAGGTCCTGGCCGCCGGCGGCGCGAACGCGGCGGGTACGAGCGTGGCCAGCGCTGAGCTCTACAATCCAACGTCAGGAACCTGGTCCAGTGCTGGAAGCATGGCCACCGCCCGTATTGAGTTTAGTTTGACTCTACTCAGCAGCGGGCAGGCCTTGGCCGCCGGCGGCACTGACGGCGTTAACGCTTTCTTCTCCAGTGCCGAACTCTACCACCCGTAAGCTGACAGGCGCGGGCTCGGAACTTGGGACGCCGAACTACTAAGTTCCGCGCCTGTGCAGGTCAGCGCCTCGGCGGGAAGATTAAAGATTCGCAACGTCCTCCGTCGGGGTTTATCCTGGTTAGTGTTATGAATCCACGATCGCTGGCAAGTTTAGACTCGGATACGCGAGTGAGGTTTGAAACAGGAGGCCGCGTATCAGGCCTCCACCCTTTCCGGCCGGTGCAAGACCTCGGGGACGGTCTATTTGAGACCGCGCAATCCCCCCTCGCGCGGTTTCAAGCCCCGGGGTCGTGCTCTAGCCAGAGGCGCTTTATAGGAATTGAGGGTGTCATCATGGATCGTACGATTCGGCTCCGCTTAGCCGCCACCTTCCTTATTCTTGGCTGGGCGCTTACGGCAAGTGCTGGTCAAGACCAGCGGCCGTCCTCAAATCCTCCATCGGCGCCTTACGGTGGTGCCACCGTTTCTGATTGGACGGGTAAGGTGCTGGTGCAACCGCCGGGCAGCTTGCTCGCGGTTCCGACCCGGCAGCAAGCGCTCCCTCCGGGTACGTTGCTCGATACGGGGGACGGGCGCCTGCTTTTGCGCCTCGAGGATGAAAGCGAGATTTTGGTGCGCCCGCACACACGTTTGCTTTTGACGCAGCCCGGCCCGGGCGGCTGGAACTACTTCGAACTGCTGCTGGGAAGGATTCGCACTCACATCATGAAGCGAACGGGAGGTGCGCCGCCTTTTCAGCTCGGTACGCCCAGCGCGGTGATCGCGGTGCGTGGTACGCGCTTTGATGTGGAGGTGAATTCGCACAAGACGACCGAGGTGGACGTGTTTGAGGGGTTGGTGGAAGTAGCGGGAGTCGGCATCCCTGGAGCTTCGGTCCTGGTGCGGGCCGGATACTCCACACGTGTCGGCCCGGGCGGCGCGCCAGAGACGCCGGTCCCTACTCAGGAGATTCGTCCCGGGTTTGAGGCGTCGGATGAGCGTATGGCCGCCGAGTTCGCACGGGAGGGGGTGGTGGAGGTGAACCGCGGCCAGGAGAACGAAATGACGGAACGCGCCGATTCGCAGGCTGAGGAGCTTGAAGAAGAAGCCCGCGAGGGGAGAGAGGGCCCGCAGGATCCCGACCACGACGAGCCCAAACCCAAGCGGTAGCAGAACGGGTAAAATGGGGGTACTCCTTCAGGAAATCTTAAGTTGACGCTCTACGTTGAAAGGTGAGACTCCGGGTAATTCGGACACATCACAGGCCCGTATCTCAGTCTTCGGGTGCTAACTCCGCGAGATCGGGAGGCGCACGCGGAGCACTGACCCCTGACCGCGCGTGCTTTCGGCTTCGATGGCTCCGCTGAAGAGATCGTGCAAGCTCGACGGCCAGCAAGCTGTCCTGAGCGAAGGCGGTAGCAAGCTACCGCACTCCAGGGCGCTTCGCGCTGCCGTCCCTGCAGTGGTTGCCCCTCTAGGGGCCAGTTTTTGCGAGCGATGTCTCGTAAAAAGCCTAGCCCGTTAGGAGAGGGGGATCCACCGCGGCGGGTGGGTGAGGGTCATCCGATCACTCCATTCCCGATTCGCCCTTCCCCCTTTTTCCCATACCCCTCTCTATCGATCCATTGAGGATTCGGCCTTTCGAAACTGGGAAATGGAAATTGGAAACTAGAAAGTAGAAACCAGAAACTGGAAAATCGAAACCGAGAATCATTTCCGTTTTCCCCATTTCTCCGTCCAAATCACGCGATCACCTGATCACCAGTCACGCGATGGCCTGATGGCTCAATTCCCCCTTTCACCCTTTTCCCTTTTCGCCTTTCTCTTTTTCCCGATTCGCCCTTTCTCCCTTTTCGCTCGTAACCGGTCAATCCGTTGCAGGGCCCCTTCCACGGCGCCTTCCAAGCCGCGGAAGGCCTCCTCCACCCTCCGATTGCACTCCTTGGCCGCCTGGAAGGCGGGGTAGGTGCAGCTGCAGAGGAACACCCCGATCAAGCGCTCCACCTTCCACTGCAGGCCGTCAAGAGCGGGGTTCGGGTCTCGGGGCTTGTCAATTTTGGATTTTGGATTTCCGATTTTGGATTCAGCAGCCTCGGATTGTTCAGAGCCGGCTTCTGACTTCTGCTTTCGGGGTTCTTCAATCTTAAGTCTTGAATTTTGAATTTTGCATTCAGCGGCTTCGGCCTGCTCACCGAGCCCCGAGTCCCGAGTCCCGAGCCCCGCATCTGTTCCCTGTAACCTGTCCCCTGTTCCCTGCTTGGCTTCTGACTCCTGCTTCTCCGCCTGCTCACCGAACCCCGAGTCCCCAGTCCCGAGACCCGGACCTTCTGGCTCCTGGCTCCTTGCTTCTTGCTCCTGCTTTTTGGCTTCTTGCTTCTGCTTTCTTGCTTCTGCCCTCCGCTTTCTGGCTTCTGCCTTCCGCCTCTCCGCCTTCGCCTTCTTCAGCGCCACCAGGAATTTGGCCCACAGCAGCCGATAG
>DATJKY010000542.1:0-3372 GCA_035490955.1 Terriglobia bacterium
TTGATGAGTGTCGTAGATCTTTCGCGATCCGGGACGTTTGGCGACAGCGTCACTCATGTCGGGGTCCCACGCCACAGCAGCGTCCACCTTCTGCTGTGCAAACAGTGTCGCGGGCTCGATGCCATCCTTGGTGTGAATTCCGTGATCAAAGACCTCGTTGCGTTGCTCCGCGCTCAACCCCGACCCCCGCAAGCCCGTCCAGAGAAGAAAATGCGACGGAGTATACGGGGCGAAGGCCACCTTCTTTCCCGCCAGGTCTTTTAAAGTATTGATGCCTTGAGCGGCGATGACGCCATCGGCGCCCCGGGACCAATCGACCATAAAGAAGGCATGGGCGCCGAAGCCCCGGGCCTTAAACTGGGCGTAGTCCTTGGCCCATACATCCGCGGTGGTCAGCATGACATCGACGTTGTTGGTTGCCAGGGCCGCTGCTCCCTCGGTCCAGTCATCGATGATCTTGAAGGAGACCTTCAGACCCTTCTTGCTGTAAATGGAGCCCGGCGCCGTGTCCAGGCCGCCGTTAGCCACCAGTCCGCCGACGCAGCCCACCCAGATATTGACACGCACCCGAACTGCATTACTCGCGGCGGCGCGCCCGGTGGATCCCGAGTTGATAAGCAGGCAGAGCGCGGTCCCAACAACTGGCATCCAGGGTTTTCCAGTTCTCAATCGCATCATTGCCTCCCGGCTGAATGGGACTTTAGGACCGCGGCTTGCCCAGGAACCACCTGCCCTCCATCTGCGGTCACGAGCGCGGAGACAAACTCAGCTCCAAGCCAGGCAGCTCTTTAACTACCGCAGTTTCGCCTCGCGCGAAGGTACGTGTTCCATGCTTCGGACTAACCACTTCAACAGTGCGCTCCCGTGGGTCAACCCATACCTGAATGACTCCGTTCTTGCGGTACTCGCGACGTTTGCTTCGAATGTCCGCGGGCGTATCGTTAGGCGAGATCTCAAAGGCAACGTCGGGTGGGAAAGGCGCCGGGCCTGAGGGAATGCCGCCCGCCAAGCGCTCGCGTCGTGCGAGGCTCCAGTCCGGGCTACGCAGGTTCCCGGACCTCATCCTGAAGGCGGCATCAGTTGGAACACTTACCCACTCAGGATTGGCATTCACGAATTCCTGAGCCGCCACATTGATTTCCTGGATGACGAGGCTGTGCCCAAGTCCGCTTGGCGACATGAACTTTACCTCCCCATCGATGTACTCCCAGCGCTGCCCTTCCTTACCAGCCGCCAGGAACTCCTCCCATGTCAACGCTGTCTTCGTCGCCATAGCTCCTCTCCGGTAGCCGCCAGACAGTTCCACGCGAAAATGTAGGGCGAACCCTTCGGTCAGGCCGAGGCCCGGCAACCCCTGGCCTTACAAACGTCTCTGTCACGAAGTCTTGTCCGTCTCTTTAGCGCCGATAGTCTTCTCCGCCGTCGCGGCGGCGGGTTCGGGAGATATCAGCCCCATTTCCACCTTGAACTGTTTCACCAATTCGTTGGCGCGCAGCTTTTCGGCTTCTTCCTCGATCTTGACCTTTTGTGAATCCACGTTGCCTAAAGCCATTTCCATGCGGGCCTCGCTCACCGCCGTCTGCTCCTCAATCTTGCGCACCATCTCGTCGTGGGTCTGGCTGATGCCTGCCACCTCAAATTGCTCCATGGCATCGGCCACTTTTTTCTGCCACTGGGAGCGGTGGTAGTCGCGGATAGCGTTCAGAGCTTCCTGCGTCTTGCGCTCCTTTTCACGCAGGAAGGCTTGCTTAACCTGCAGGGCCTTGTCATAGGCAGTCCGTGCCGTCGCCAACTGGCCCTGAGTACGAGCGAGCGCGCCGCGGAGCTGCTCTAGCTGCATCGCGAAGCTACCTGCCAGATCGTCGCGATTAGCCTGGATGGCCGCCTTTATCTTGGCAGTCAAATCGTTGACGTCGTTCTTGTATTTCGCCTCTTCCTTCTCGAGCAAGGTCACATTCGCTTTGACCATGGCGATGCTTTCATTCATGTGTGGCACTTGGTCATTCATATCGCGAATGTTCTGTTCCAGGATCAGTTCCGGGTCCTCAGCCACCGAGATGAAAAAACCGAAGAACGAGCGAAACATCCGTTGCAAGCGTCTCCACATAGGTCCTCCTTCTGCGCATATTCCCAATGTAGGGCCGGGGCTTGCTCCGGCCGAGGCCGACCCAAGGGTCGGCCCTACAACGGCAGGCTGCCTACTGCTTACTCCCCGCTGCCGTAATGGGCTTTTCGGACGTGAAATAGGACATGGCGTCGGCGATCTTCTGCTCCTCCTGCTGCTTCTTGAGTTGCCAGCCGAAGAATCGCTCTTTCTCCTTGGCCACTTCGTCGTTGTTGGCCTGGATGCGAGATTGCATTTCGTTAATCCGTTTCTCAATCTCGGCTTGAAGCTGCTGGTTTTCCTGAGTCTTTCGGGCTTCTTGCTCCTGCAGAGCCTTCTGTTGCAGGCTCTCGTAGGTATCCAGGGCTTTGTCGCGCCGCACCGCGTCCTGGACCACTTCCTGGGCCTTGACCCCGGCGGCTTCCAGGGCCAGCAAGAGCGAACTCCTTTTGACGTCACGGGCAAGGTTGCGAATGTGCTCGCTTTGGAGGAGATCAATAATTTTAAAAATGGTAAACCCGTGGGAAGGGACGGTGATTTCCGCCGCCTCATAGATCTCTTGGAAGGAAGCGGGATGGGTTACCGCACCGGTGAACTTGGGCTCGGCTGTGATACCGGAGGCAATTTCGGCGACTGTCTGGGCCGCCGTCTGCGGCGCGCCAGACTCCTCAGAGGAAGCCTCGTCCTCGCCCTCCTCTGGCTGGTCTACTGAGAGGAAATAGTTGTACCACCGTTTAGCCATCTAGTCCTCCGCTCCTCAGGCTGGGCCGTGGTGCGTGGAGGATTCTCGAAGACCCGAGAAACCTATCGAGCGTTCTCTCCCTAACGACGTCTACGACTCACTATGGCGCCAAGTTTCTCACGCGGGCCGGGTTGCGTCCGTGACCAGAGTCACAAACGAGTTGTGATAGCGAGCACATTGTAACACGAACGGGCGCCGACAGCGCAAGGTACGTGATGCCAGGAAGGGCTGTGAAGATTTGCTATAATGCGGTTGACTAGTCTGCAGATTAATGAGTTGAGTCGGAGCGAGGATTGACACCACGAACATGGTTGGTGAAGCGGTAGCGAAGTGGCGCGGCCATCCCGGTCGTGGATAAACAGGGTGGGACGCCCTCTCTACGTGGCGCGATATCAAGGGCGAACAGCCCAGGGAGGCGCAGCGTGTGTCTGGCTATACCCGGTAAGATCCTTGAAGTTTTCCCCGGGGGTTTTTCGACCGGCATGGTCGATGTCGCCGGGGTGCGCCGCAAGGTCAATCTGGGACT
>DATJKY010000543.1:0-9603 GCA_035490955.1 Terriglobia bacterium
AAGCGGTGGGTGAGGGCCTCGCTGATTTTGGAAGAAGAAAACAACCCCTCACCCCCGGCTTCGCCGTACCCTCTCCCCTCGGAGAGGGCCGTTATCAACTGCGGCCCGCTGTGAATCCAAATGTAGAAACTCGAAGCCCTCTCCCGTGGCGCCCGTGGGGAGAGGGCTGACTCTTGATTTCCACTGCTTCTCCTGGCCGTCCTACCTGGACGGGAGCCAAAAAAAGTGAAAACTCGAGGCGCAGGACCGGAACTTGTCCCGATGAAATCGGGAGGTCTGCTTGGCTGGCAATGGCTCCTGAAAACGCACCCGCCGCGGTGGGAAGGTGTGCGCCAGCCCATTGTGAACATCGGGGAAAAGTCACGGCAGCAAGACCGACCGCGTCCTGCGGGCGACGGCTCGGAGGATGAAGCGTAGCCGGTCAGGCCAGGGCAGACGGCCCAGGTTGGCGCGCAACACGCCTCGCGTGAAGTAGGTCTTCTCGGAGTAATCGATGCCGACGTCGACGACCACCGGGTGCCCGGACCCCGTTACCGTGAGCGCTTGTCTGAGTACTGGCTCGACGTCGGCATTTCGATTTAATGACAGGCACTCGACACCTACACCGCCGCAGATCGCCTCAAGGTCGAAGTCGGGGAGTTCGCTCGAGGATTTGCGGCCCAGAGCGACCTGCTGGAACTGAGCGATCTGGGCCAACTCCCGATCGCGGAGAACCAGCACCATTACCGGCAGGCGGAGCTGCGAAGCGGTGAGCAATTCGAGTCCGGTCATCAGAAACGCGCCGTCACCGGCCAATGAAACCACTCTCCGGTCAGGGCAGGCGAGCGCCGCGCCCAGGGCGGCGGGAACGGCATAACCCATGCACGAGTAATCGACCGGAGCCAGGAAAGAGTTCGGCCGCTCGAGACGCAGGCACTCCATGGCGAGGAAGGTGCCATTGCCACTGTCAGTGGTGTAAACCGTGTCGGCTCCTACCAGAGTTTGCATGGTCCTCAGAAGATGCGGCGGGTAGACGCGCTCCGATCCTTCGCGCATCGTCCATCCGGACCAGACCTCGTCATGACCGTCATGAATCGCGTTCCGCAAGACCGCAGGGTTAGAAAGCGAACCCTGCGCTACAGTGTGCGGCCGCAGGCGCGCGAGGGTCGCCGAGACGAACGCAGCTGCATCCGAGGCTATAGCGAGGTCGGCGGGAAAGTTCTTCCCGAAGACCGAGGGATCGGCATCGACGTGAATCAGCTTACCGGGAGGCTTGAGGCCGTAACTGCCCGTGCCGACTTCGGAAAAACGGCAACCGATAGCAAGGGTGAGATCACATTGAGCGGCGATCCTCTGAACAAAGGGCGGGGCAGCGGTGCCAAATCCGCACCAAAGCCACAGCGGGTGGCTCTCGGGGAAGACACCCTTGCCGGCGATGGTCGTGGCCACCGGAGCGTTGAGACGGTCAGCCAAGGTAACGAGATCGGTGCCTGCTCCGGCCGCTCCGGCTCCGAGGTAAAGGAGTGGACGACGGCTGGCCTCGATCAGCTCGCAAGCGCGCTCGAGCTCTTCCGTCCCGGGCGCGGCGGGCGCGGACGGAACCTGGATCGGATCGAGTTGGGCCTCATGGCGGAAGAGGTAGTGCTCCGCCGGAATCTCAACGATCACCGGACCCTTAGGCGCCTGCCGGGCGATTCCGCAAGCGCGGCGGAGGGTGACGTAGATCTCGGATCCCTGCTCTGCCCGAAACTGCGCCTTGGTCACCGGCCGCGCGATCGAGAGTTGGTCCACGTCGTGAAGCTGGAACGCCTTTCCCACGTCGCGGCGGATGCCGCAAGCGAGAACGAGCATGGGCACACAGTCCAGCCAGGCCTCGGCGATCCCGGAGAGCGCGTGCGTCAGGCCAGCGCCCGGAACAACGTTTACGGCCGCAAGCCGGCCTGAGGAGCGAGCGACGCCGTCAGCCATGAAAGAGGCGCTCTGCTCGTCGGTGACCAGGATGACGCGCACCTTCCCGGAACGGGCGAGAGAATCGTAGAGCTCGATGTTGTGGGTACCGGGAATGCCGAAGCTGAAGGCGATACCTTCGTCCTCCAGCGCGCGCACTACTATGTCAGCGCCCGTCATTTTTGTCATAGAAGGGTGTGGGCTTGCTCGCGGATCGCCTCAGCCGCGCGATCGGCCAGCGCCATAATGGTGAGATAGGGGTTGATCTGCAGGGAATTGGGGAAGAGACTGGAATCCGCGACGAACAGCCAGGGGATTCCGTGCACCCGTCCATACGAATCTGTAACGGAATCCTCGGACCCGCTTCCCATGGCGCAGCCGCCCTGAAGGTGGGCGGCTGATACCGGGACTTTTCCGGGCTTGAACTCGGCGCGCTGGGCGATTCGGTCCACACGGCCGGCGTCCCGCGACTCGATGGTAGTCGGCCGCCCCAGTGGCATGTGAGCGCGTACTGCTCCGGCGGCGAAGAAAATCTTGGCCGATCTTGCGGCCCCGGCGCCCAGGCCGCGGATCACATCGGGAGTGAAGCGATAGTGGATTACCGGGCGGCCGTGGCCGTCAATGGTGACGCGATTGTACGCGTCCGCCTCGTCGCAGGCCAGCACCAGGATCATCTGAAGGCGAGGAAAGGCAGCCATCCAGCGGCTATGCTCCTGCCCAAATCCGGCAATAGCCTTGGCCGTCGTGAATGGGAAATACATGCAGGTTTCGAGGACGAAGCGCTCGCTCTCGGCGAACTCGTCGAGGTAAAAGCTCTTGGGATGACCCACAAAGTTCGAGATGGGCCGCGGGTGCTCGGCCACCATGATGAACGCCGGGTGGCACGTGAAACCCTGGCCGAGTCGCGGGAGCCTGCGGCCGAGGCCTGAGCGTAACAGTAGTGCGGGTGTATTCACTGCGCCCCCGCACACCACAATCACTTTAGCTTCCACAGAGCACTCGCCGGGCTCCCAGGCTGAGGGCTCGCCCCTGGCCGCCGGCGGCTTGGGCGAGACCCACACCGAGAGCGCTCGTTCACTGATGCGCAGTACCTCGCAGCGCGTAATCACTTCGACGCCGTTGCGCTCCGCCTGCGGTAACTGGACGCGGTTCGTCCCCTGTTTGGCCTGATTGGGACAGCCCAGGTTACAGAGACCGGAGCCCCGGCATCCTTTGAGATTGACCGGGAATTGCTGAACGCGATAGTTCAGCCGCCGGCAGCCTTCCACGAACAGCCGGTTGTTCTCGTTGATGTGCTGCGCTTCGAGGAAATGCACGTTGTTTTCAGCCATGTACTTGCGTGCACGCGGCTCGAGGTCGACGAGGGTGAGGCCGGGCACGTTCCAACGCTTTAAGATACGCTCTGGGGGCAGCAATGAGGTGCCTGTGTAGACGGCAGTCGAACCGCCATAGGTGGAGCCGAAAGCCAGCGTCATCGTGCGCTCAGCGGTCAAGAAGGCTCCTCCGTCTTCGTAAAGGGCTTGTGCCATCTCCAGTTCGCGGCCCGTGAACTCCTCGTTGCGGAGCTTCGGCCCCTTCTCCAGCACGGCGATGCGCACACCCTGCTGGCAGAGCGGCGAAAGTTCCTGGGCCACCGTGCCGCCACCCGCGCCGGAGCCGATGATCACAATGTCGTAGGCGCGCCGGGTCATCCGAGCGCCTCCCAGCCGCGAGCATCCGGCGCGTAGCCGATTTCTCGCCCCGCTTCGGGGCGTCCGTAGTAGCCTAGCAAGGCAAGGGTACGAACAGCAAAGAACCCGCAGCGGATGAGTTGAACGCGGTGGTCCTCGAGATAGGAGAGAAAAGCGGCGCGCTTGTCCGGGCTGAGCGAAGTGAAGCTCCGGCCGTAGCGCAGCACAGGCAGCCACTGGATGAGGCGCAGCAGAAGCCGCAGCTGGCGTCGCTGGCTGGGCGGCCGCGTGCAGAGGGTGCCGTCAACCAACTGGTCCAGGCCTTCCCAGTCCGGTCCGCTCAGGTTCAGTGCCCCGGGCACGATGGTATAGACCAGAGCGTGAAACACCGCCCGAAGCGGCGCCGGAATCGTCATGGGCGGTGTGACGGAGTTCGGTTTCGAGACGTCCTGGCGAGCGGGCATTTCGGTTTGCGCCCGGCTGGCGATGCAGCCGGGCGGAGAGCCTTGGAGTCAACTCGATTGCCGTTGTCATCTGCTGGCGCCTCCGAGTATACACCAAGGCCATGGTCGAAAATAACGATACAGCAAGATTTGGTGAAATGGATCTTTGCGGTAGGTTCACTCTCGGTTAAATTTCATGGCGAAAGGAGCGAGCGATGACCAATCGGAGAAAGTGGGCGTACTTAGCAGCGGTTTCGTGTATCGCAATCACCGGAAACCACCGACTCGACGCCAAAAGTCCGGCAAATCAGCAGAACAGCGAAAAGGCGTCACGAGCCCGAGTTGTGACTGCGCAGGAGCTGCCGCGAATGGATGGCGGTCATCTGAAGGTGACGCTCGTTGAGGTCAATTACGGCCCGGGCGAGTATTCGCATCCCCACAGCCACCCCTGCCCGGTAATCGGCTACGTCATCGAGGGAGCTGTTCGGACGCAGGTGAAAGGCCAGCCAGAAGCCATTTACAAGGCCGGTGAAAGCTTCTACGAGCCCCCGAACGGCGTCCACCAAGTATCGGCCAATGCCAGCGACAAGGAAGCGGCGAAATTCCTCGCGTACTTCGTCTGTGATCACGAGGCAGCGCTCAGCAGCCCGGTGTCAGAAAGCCCAGCGGCAGGAGACAAGTAATCATGGGCCATACACCGTTGAGCGCGGCAGACCGCATTCTCAAGCGCAGAACAAAAGCATAGTCTTGCGCATGCACAAGGTTCGCCGCCCAGTGTGAAAATGTAGGGCGCGAGCCACCATCATCAGGGGCGAAACAGGCTGCTGAAAAGCGCTATTCAAGGGGCCTCGGAAGGGCGGGGCTTCAGCCTTGCCGTGCCGACGCCCTGAGCACAAATTGTTGAATGTGTTGGGGCGCGCTTTGCGGCGGGGCTGAAGCCCCGCCCTTCCGGAGCGCGCCACCGCTTCGGGGAGGCTGGGGCAAGCCCCGGCCCTACAGTCGCGGCCGGGACGCCTGCGTCGAGGCAGAGCAAAGAACAATCAGCGACCACGTCGGGCTTCATCGAGCGGCTAATTTTCGCGCTGTTAGAAGGACGAGTTCGCGGTCTTGTTCACCCATTGTGTCGATAAGGCTCTTAAGTTTTTGCAAGAATCTCTTGTCGCTCTCCGATTCGCTAACCCGGAGCAGCTCTTCCGTGCTTAGACGTCCGCTCAACTGTCGCAGGGGGGGCGGCTCTTCTCCATCGTAGAATACGCGGAAGAGCGGAATTTCCAGCACGGCTGCCAGCTTCTCTAGGGTTGCCAGGGATGGGATAGTGTGTCCGTTTTCGACTCGCGAGATGTAGCAACGCAGTAAGCCGGACCGCTTTTCAATATCTCCCTGTGACAGATTCCTTTCCTCTCTCAGTGTGCGTAATCGCATGCCGATGACCATGGGGTTTATCCTCCGGTACGGTCCCAGCAAGCCAGTAACCAATCTTTAAATAACGTCAGCGTGCTGAAAATGGGACGGTTGCTAACGCCACGAAAGGGTGGGCTGTGTATTTTTCACATAGCTTGAGTAAATTTGACTCTCCTCTTCGGTCGGCAGAACCAGAGGTAACGTCATATCCTAATGCATCCCCTTCGGGGATAGGGCTCCCCCAGATTAGCCGGAGAGCTGCCGGTCCGGGGCCTCCTGGAGAATCGGCTTTAGTGAGTCATTTTTCATGAACTTCATCCGGCAAAGCGGCAGCTCATTCGATGGCAAGGTACGCGTAGCGCAGCAGAAACAGCCCCGTCAGAATCCAGATCAGCGGGCTGACTTCGCGGCGCCTTCCGGCGGCCACTTTCACCACCGTGTAAGATATCAGGCCAAGGCTTAACCCGGTGGCTACACTGAAGGTGAGCGGCGTGGCCAGCACGGTGAGGAAGGCCGGGAAGGCTTCACTGAAGTCGTCCCAGCGCACTCGAGACACAGACTGGCACATCAACGCCCCCACGAGGATAAGCACCGGGGCGGTAGCATAGCCCGGGATGGAGCTTGCGAGCGGCGAGCAGAACAGGGCCGCCAGAAATAGCGCTGCAATCACCACGTTGCCCAGGCCCGTGCGGGCGCCAGCGGCCACACCGGCGGCGCTTTCGATGTAACTGGTGACGGTGGAGGTTCCCGTCAGGGAACCGAAAAGAGTCCCGGTAGCATCGGCCAGCAGGGCGCGGCTGGCGCGCGGCAGAATACCGTCTCGCATGAAGCCCCCTTCCTCGCACACGCCCACCAAGGTTCCGACGTTATCGAAGAGATCCACAAAGAAGAAGGCAAAGATCAGCTCCACCAAACCCAAGCGAGCGGCGCCCGCGAGATCGAGCTTCAGTAAGGTGCCCGACGGGTGCGGCAGAGAAACGAAGTGCCTTGGCCACTGGGCGAGGCCGCGCAGGATGCCGACCACCGTGGTCGAGAAGATGCCGAGCAGGATCGCGGCGTTGATGCGCCGCGCCATCAGCGCTGCCGTCAGCACGAGCCCGAAGGTGGCCACCTGCACCTGCGGATCGGAGAAGCTGCCCAGCGCCACGAACGTCGCCGGGTGGGCGACAACAAGCTTCGCGCTCCGCAGGCCTACAAAGGCGATGAACAGCCCAATCCCCGCAGCCGTACCGTGTTTCAGGCAGTCCGGGATCCCGTTGACAACCTGTTCTCGAACTCGGGTCAAGGTGAGGACCAGGAATAGGAGGCCGGAAAAGAACACCACACCTAGGGCGGTCGTCCAGGGTATCCCCCGGCCGATCACGATCGAGTAGGTGAAGTAGGCATTCAGTGACATGCCCGGCGCGAGCGCAATCGGATAGTTCGCCCACAGACCCATCACCAGCGTCGCCACGGCTGCCGAAACGCAGGTGGCGAAGACTACCCCCTCGATCGGCATCCCTCCTTCGGCCAGTATCCGCGGGTTGACAACGATGATGTACGCCATGGTGATGAAGGTGGTCAGGCCGCCGAGCAGCTCGCGCTGCACCGTCGTGTGGTTCTCAGTCAGCTTGAACAGCCGCTCGAGCACGCTCCCTCCGCGGAGGACGGGCGACAGTATAGGCCGCGAGTGGGAGGGCGTCAACGCGCGAAGAATGGAAGGGACGTCGGAATCAAACTCGCCGCGACGCCAGTGAGGAAAAGGGTAGCGATAGCCCCGGACTAAATCGTGGCCGTGCCGGCCCCGGGTTGCTGATGCTCCAGCGCCTCGGCTCCCAACCTTGCAACTCGCTTGGCATACAAATTGATTCCGGGCAGAGCGCTGAGTCCGTGAGCAAAGATACTGAGCCAAACTGTCATCATCACGGCGAGCCGAATGGTTGACTCGCCCGTCTGGTGCAGTCTGCGCTCCAAATAGACCAAACCGAGCACGATGGACGCCAGACCGCGAGGGCCGAACCACCCCATGAATAGAACCGTCGGCCAACTCAGTCGCGTGCCCAGGAGCGCAATCGCTACAGGCAGCATCCTAACCACGGTCAGGCTGAGAACTGCATACAACACAAAGGCGGGGCTGAATTGTTGCCAGTTGCGCATCGCCAGCAGGCCGAAGAGGAAAAACACGGCAAGGTTCATTAGTTGACCCCAGTTCTCGGCAAACTCGACGCCATGTCTGCCAGCTTCCTTAAACCCGGCCTGCACCGCCATCCCAGCAACGAACGCAGCGATAAACATGCTGCCGCCGGCGAATTCGCACCCCATCGCACAGAGCAGAGGCAGCGTGACCAAGCCAATCTTGTGGAACGATTCCGACATCCAGGTTTTGCGGTGGGCCAGGCCCAGCAGCCACCCTCCGACGAGGCCAATCCCGGCGCCGATGAGCGTCCCAAGGCCAAGCTGCTCGGCGATGAATTCCATCAATCTCGCACGGTGACCTCCCGCCGGGGTTGCGGCCAGCGCCACGAAGAACATCAGGAACGGAACGGACAGTCCGTCATTGAGTCCGGCTTCCACGTTTAGGGCTTGACTGATCCGTGCGGGCACGCGCGGGCTGTTCACGATCACTTGCCCAAGTCCCGCGTCGGTTGGAGCCAGGATGGCGGCGAGAATGCCTGCTTCCCAGATGGAGATCTGACAGAACACAACCTTTGCGCAAATCGCCCCCAGCAGGATCGTCAGCAGCATCCCGATGCTCAGCAGGCGAACGGGAAGGTTCTCGATGCTCTTCAACAACTTCAGGTCAGTGCGACTGGCTTCCGTGAACAGCAGCAGCACCAAGCCAACCTCGGCGAGGCGAAGGAGCACTTCGAGGCTACCTTGGAGGTTTCGCAGCTTGGGTAGGCAAAGCAAAACCAGCATTCCAGCGGTGGTGAAAACGATCGGAGCAGTCAGGACAGTCCTCTCCAATCGGCTGGAGACCAGGCTATACAAAAAGAGTAGGATGACAAGAATAGCGAGGAGGTCCATGATTCAAGCCAGGATTTCCGTTTTCGCCTCCTTCGCCCCAGCAGTATAACTCCTGCCGGCTCGACCCGTCCCAACCCGAATCTTGCAGTAGACATGTCGTTTGGTTAGGTCTTTACATTTTCAGCATGACAAAAGGTGCGAGACACCTAAAGCAGACTAAAGTACTCACCTCGACCAGGGAAGAGTCGTGCCTACTCGTGCCTAGTGCCGGCGATTCCCTTACTGTAATAAGATGATCGAAGCTTGAATATTGGGACTCTCAAGGGCTTTGTAACCAGTGAGGATGGGCGTTCAGGACAGAACTATGGATTATCGAAAAGAGTTGGTTGTGGAGCCGGGAACCAGGGTGAAATTGAGTAAGATCGACCCCGGCTATAAGGGCAAGGAAGCCTCCGAAAAAGAGGCCCGGGCCGAGATCCAGAAGCACCTGGAGGAGCTCCGCAAGCTTCAGTACCTCCTCTACGCGGAGAAAAGCATTCGTTGCTGATTGTGTTGCAGGCGCTCGACGCAGCCGGTAAGGATGGAACCATCAACCACGTACTGAGCGCCATGAACCCCCAAGGTACAACGGTGGTGGGGTTCAAGAAGCCGACCGACGCCGACCTTAGCCACGATTTCCTCTGGCGGATTCATCCCCACACACCGTGCAGGGGTGAGGTGGCTATCTTTAACCGTTCTTATTACGAAGACGTCTTGGTGGTGCGCGTTCATAAGCTGGTGCCCAGGGAAGTCTGGTCCGGGCGCTATGAGTTCATCAACGATTTTGAGAAGCTGCTACGCCGCGAGAGCAATACGCAGATCATCAAACTTTTTCTGTACATCAGCCGGGAAGAGCAACTGGAACGCTTCAAGCAGCGGCTCGACGATCCCTCCCGCAACTGGAAGATCAGTGAGGGTGACTACAAAGAACGAGGGTACTGGGACGCTTACACGGAGGCCTTCGAGGACGTGTTCGCCGAGACCAGCACCAAGCAGGCGCCCTGGTACATCATTCCGTCGAACCACAAGTGGTTCCGCAACCTGGCCGTTTCCCAGATCGTTGCTGCCACCCTGAAGGACTTGAGCATGAAGATACCCCAACCGCAGGTCGACCTGGCCGCAATCCGCAATCACTACCACCAGGCGGCGGAAGAGGAGAGCAAGGGAGAGAAGCGTCG
>DATJKY010000544.1:0-4259 GCA_035490955.1 Terriglobia bacterium
CCCATGGCCGCCCGAACGGCGATTTCCTTTTCGCGCGCCGCCGCCCGCGCCAGCAAAAGGTTCGCTACGTTGAAGCAGGCCACCAGCAATACGAGTCCGACCATCGCCAGAAAAATCGTGGTCACGAGCGGCATGTAATTCCCCACGGAAGGTTCCGGGCGGGCGAGACGCTCCGGAATCACACGCGCGATCTCGCCCTGATCGACTTGGGCATACGCCTTGGCCAGCCGCTCGGCGATGACGTTAAGAGCAGCCTCGGCCTGCTTGGTCGTCACGTGGGGCTTCAATGTGGCGAGAACCCGCAACTCGGTGTCACCGCGATTCGTGAAGAGGCTGGTGTTCCCGACCGTGGCCGGATACATCCCGATTGGGGCGTAGGCGTCCAGCTCAACGATATTGTAGGGTCCGATAAACTCCTCTGGCACCACACCAATCACCGTCACCATCTGCCCGCTCAAAGTGACACTGCGGCCGATCACGCTGGGATCACCGCCGAAGCGCCTCACCCAATAACTGTGACCGAGCACAACCACCGGGCCTGTTTTCGGTTCGTCGCCTTCGCCAGGAGCGATGAGCCGCCCGAGCGCGGGATGAATCCCCAGCATGGTAAAAAAATTACTCGGAACATAGGCCATGATGATGCGATCGGCATGCCCCCGATAACCGAGTCCGCCGAGGTTGAGGTCGTAAAAGGTCATGTCCCTGAAAACATCGGACTGCTTGCGGTAATCCTGGTAATCCAAATAGGAGAGTTGGCCGGGATCGTCGTGCGCATGGAATTTCACGGCCACCACGGTCAACCGGTCGGCGTCCTTCACCGGGAGGGGGCGAAACATGAAGACGTTGCCCAAGCTGAAAATCGCCGTGTTAGCGCCGATCCCGAGGGCTAGCGTGACAACGGCGACGGCGGTAAAACCGGGGTTCTTGGCCAGCAGGCGCAGGCCGTAGCGCACATCAGCGAGCAGAGTTCCCATCGTTGTCACCTCCCTGCGGCAAGTGGCTAGTGGTTAGTGGCTAGTCGCGCTGTGATCCTCTGCCGCAACGAGGCCAGCATCTTTTGCAGCTCGATGATCAGTGCTACGGTCGGATGCGCGTCGGAGTCTCGGCAGTATCCCAGGTCAACCGCCAGCGTTAGTTGGGTGTCGAGTTCAGCCAGAGAACGCTGGGCGTGGGAGAGGAACTGAACAAACTCCTTTCTCCCTTGACGTGCTTGGCCTTCAGCAATGTTGGACGGAATCGATACCGCGGCTCGCCGCATCTGGCCGATCAAACCGAACCTCTCGTCATCGGGAAAGCTGCGCGTCGTACAGTAGACCTGCTTGGCCATAGCCATCCCCTTCTGCCATACCAGAAGGTCCCGGTAGCTCTTGATCCTGCTCTCTCGAGTCACATCGTTCCTCCGAGACTAGTCGTTGACGCTAACCACTAGCCACTAATCACTAGCCACTGCCCTTGTCATTCGTACCGCAGCGCCACCATCGGATCGAGCCGGGCAGCGCGTTTCGCGGGGACGTAACTCGCCGCCAAAGCGACTGCCGCCAGCAGGACGGCAGCTGCCCCGAGCGTTATGGGATCATGAGGCTGCAAACCGAAGAGCAGCGCCCGTGCTGCCCTGCCGCCGGCGAGTGCCAACACCAGACCACCGCCGAGACCCCAGCCCAGCGGGCGGGCTGCTTCGCGCATGACCATCGCTACAATCTCGCGCCGGTCAGCCCCAAGCGTCATGCGGATGCCGATCTCATTCGTGCGGCGCACCACCGTGTACGACATGGCGCCGTAAAGGCCCACGATAGCGAGCAGCCCAGCGAGGAGGCCGAAAAAGCCAGAGATCGTGGCCATCAGGCGTTCCGGCAGTAGCCTCTCGCCAATCATTGTCTTGAACACCCAAAAGTCCGTGCTAATCTCCGGGTCGGCCTGTGCAATACTGCGCCTCAGCCTGGCGGTGATGTCAGCGAGTGGAGCGCTAGAGTGAATGAGAATCTGAGCAAACGGGTCGGGCTTGGCGTCCTGAGAGGTAGAGAGAAAGGCAATCGGCGGCAGTGCCTCGCGGAGATTCAAGTACTTCGTATCTTTGACCAAGCCCACAATCTCAAAAATCGTCTCGGGCTGAGTCGGTGTGGCCTCTACGCGAAAACTCCGGCCCATTGGATTTGTTCCCAGCCCGAGCTTGCTGGTAAAGGCTTGGTTGACGATCGCGACTTTCGACGACCGAGGAGTATCGCGGTCGTCGAAATCCCGGCCTGCCAGGAGCGGTATTTCCAGGGTCTTAAAATAGCCCGGGCTAATCCAGTTGAAGTTCGCTTCTATTCCGTGGCTTCGATCCGAACCGTCGGCCCAGACTACGTTGTCGGTACTACTCCCACTCAAGGGAATAAGACGTGCCTCCGCCACGGAATCCACTCCCGGAACAGCACTGAGCCGGCTGAGAAGCTGCTGCCTGAAGATCAGGCGGCGATTGAGAGGGAGGTTGAGCTGAGTAAGATCCACATCCGCCACCAAGATGCCGTTCTCCCGGAACCCCGGATTCGCTTTCAGCAGATTGCGCAGGGTCCGGGAAAACAACAGCCCGCCCACCAGCAGCACAAGTGACAGTGCCACCTGCGTGGCCACAAGCGCCCGGCGCAGCCTGAAACGCTCGCGGGTTTCAGTCAGCCCGTGGCTCTCAGCCTTCATCACCATGCCTGGGACTAGCCGTGTCGCCCGAAGGGCCGGCGCCAACCCAAATAAGACGCAGGTCAGAACAGCCAGCCCCGATGTAAAGGCCAGGACGCGCCAATCGAGATTGAGATCCAGGAATAATGGGTTGCCTTGCGTATTGAGGAGCGACACGAGAAACTGGCTCAGCATCCCCGCGAGCAGCAAGCCCGCTCCTCCGCCGAAAGTTGCAAGCAGGAGGCTTTCGACCAGCAATTGGAGAATGAGGCGGCCACGGGACGCCCCGACGGCAAGACGCACGGCGATTTCCCGTTCGCGCGTCGTGGCCCGCGCTAGCATGAGATTAGCGAGGTTGGCGCAGGCGATCAGCAAAACCAAGCCCGCCGTACCAAGCAGCAGCCAAAGCGGATTTCCATATTGGTCGCGCAACCAGGAAACACCGGTCCCGCCCGCAACCGCTGTCAGCTTGAACTTGAGGTAATCCTTTACATTCACCGGGGGGTAGTCCTTGGGCAGCGTCGCCTCAAAAATGCCGGGCGAAATCGCACCCAACTGGGCGCTAGCTCGCTCCGGCGAGTCGCCCGGCTTCAAGCGGCCCATGATTGTGAGCCACCAGATGGTGCCGGTATCAAGCCAGTTGGATTCCCCGCCCAGAACGGCTTGCGAACAGATCGGAAGCGCCACATCGAAAGAGCGGCCGATTTCGAGGCCAGAGAAACTGGCAGGTGTGACGCCCATGATCTCGACGGGATGGCGGTCAATGGTGACCTTCCTGCCGACGACCGACGGATCGCCGCCGAAGTCGCGTTGCCAGAGCGCATAGCTGATGACGGCTCCCGGCAGACCACAGCCCCGGCGATCATCCGCCGCCGTAAAGACGCGACCCAGGATCGGCTGCACGGCGAGCACGCGGAAGAAGTCACCGCTCACCAAAAGGCCTCGAGCGGGGCGCGTTTCCCCAGTTGGGGCGAGGTTGAAGTCGAAGTTTGCCCACGCAAAGAGACCGGGAAAGACCCGCTGATGGTCGCGGATTTGTTCCCAAACCGGGTTCGGGAGAGCAAACGTATACCAGCTTGCCTGGCTTCCCCTCCTGCCGGTCAGGTCCGCGAGTTGAACCCTAACCAGTTGCTGCGGGTTCTTGATCGGCAGGGTGCGCAGTCGCACCGCGTCAAGCAGTTGGAAAATGGCGGTGTTCGCACCGATTCCGAGCGCCAGCGTCAGCACCGCGACGACCGCGAAACCGGGATTCTTCACCAGTATGCGGAGGCCGTACCGCACATCTTGGAGAAGTGTCGTCATGGGTCCTTCCGAAAAGCGTGAATCGCGAGTCGCGAGTAGCGAATAGGGCGAAGCTATTTGGTCCCGATTCGCTACTCGCTATTCACCATTCCCTTTACTCGTACCGCAGCGCGACCATCGGGTCTACTTTCGTCGCCCGCCGCGCGGGAATGTAGCTTGCCAGCAGCGCCACCCCGGACAGCAGAGCGCACACGATGGCAAAGGTCAGCGGGTCGAAGGGGCGAACGCCGTAAAGGAGGCTCGAGAGAAAGCGCATTAGACCGAAGGATCCGGCCAGACCGATGGCGACGCCCGCGACCACAAGT
>DATJKY010000545.1:0-4400 GCA_035490955.1 Terriglobia bacterium
GGGGAGATCAACGGTATAGCTGGGATCGCTCATTCTCGCCTGGAGCACCCGGACATCGAGACCCGCCTCCTTGGCATCGAGCGCCTGGAAACCGGGAATGGCTTCGCGCAAATCCTCTATCGCCTTAGAGACAGCGTCGAAGTTCTCGAGCCGGAGGTGTCGGTACCAGTCGGCGAAGTCGCTTAAGTCCTTCGTTGGATAGCGAGATTCGCGCTCGGAGCGAGCCGACATGGCCCAAGGATTGATTTGCACGTGCAGCAGTCCGCCCAGCCATCTGTTGAACCAAGCCAGTCTTGTCTGGTCGGGCAGTTGAGCAGACGCTATCGCCAAGCTGGAACGCGACCGATCCAAGAGGAACTCCACCTTCAGGGAAGGTTTCTCCTGATCGAATATGCTAAGGAGCCCTTCTTGGAAGCGAAGCAGGGCGGTAGCGTTGAAGTTGAGACGCTCTTGTTTGACAAAGGAATGCGGCGGATCGCCATCTTCATCCACGGACAAGGTGTAATGGTACTTGCCTTCCTTGCACGTCACATCAAGCTCGAATCGTTGCTCGGCCACATTCTGCCAGCGTGTGCGGGTCTTTCCCCCGAGATAACCCTCGCAAGGCTTTCCGCGAACGGCGAAGTCGCGGAGCATGGCGAGTACATCGAGCACGGCGGTTTTCCCGGTGCCGTTCCGTCCGATAATCAACTGCTTGGTCGTGGGCTTGAACTCGAAGTTTACAAGGCAGCGATAATTGGTCGCGTAGAGTCGGGAAAGCACAGCCACATTGTAACACAGGGACCTTAGACCTCTTTCCAAGTGCCGGCTGTAGTGAGTACTGGAGTTCTCGGGTGATCACTTACTGTCGAAACTCGCGCGTAAAAGGCGGTAGCGGAGGTTCAGCCTCGAGGAAACGAAGGGTCTCGCGTAGAACCCTGCCGCTACACTCTGCTGGCGCCAGATGGCCGCACCCGTCAAATATAGCCAGAGATGACTGGGATATCTCGCGGCGCATCTCTTCGCCGCAGAAGAGCGGCACCAGAACATCCTGCTTCCCCCAAACAACGAGCACCGGCACCTGCAGAGTTTGTAGTTTGCCATCCAGGAGGTCCGCTCCCGTCTGCATGGACTTCATCGAGCGATCCACCACCCAAGCGGTGGGGCGCGCTTCCCGGATCAGGTCGCGCGCGACAAACCGGGGAATCCGGGAGGCTTGCGGCGTCAGCAAGGCCAGGAACTGTTGCGTTTCCTCCACCGTCGTCGGGTGAAAGAGTGCGGGGTCGAAGCGAGGCGTGAAGTAAATGCCTGCGCTGTCGTAGACGACCACACGGCGTACGCGGTCGGGATGGGCAAGAGCGAATTTCAGCGCCACCCAGCCGCCCATCGACCAGCCGGCAAGGTCGGCGCGCGTCAGGTGCTGGCTCTCGTAGAACTGAAGGAGGACCTCCGCCTGAAGGGCAATTGAATAGTCAACATCCGGACGGTCCGATTGGCCGAAGCCGAGCAAATCGATGGCGTAAATGCGATAGCCGTGACGGCGCAGCGACGGCATCATCAGCGCCCAGTTCTGTGCTTTCCCTCCGAGGCCGTGAACCAATACCAGGGGCCTGCCCTCGCCGCCCTGCGGTCCAGAGCGCTCCGTCGCTGAACCTCTGGAGCGTAAGCGACCTACGTGCGGCGGGCCACCGGCCAAGTAATGGATGCGGTAGGGGCCGAGCTGAACTTTTTCGCTCCTAAAGCCGGCAAGACAGAGCAGCGCATTCGTGGCTTCGTCAACGACCCACAGCGGACGCCAATAGAACACGCCGCCGAGGCAGACTAAGAGAGCGAGAACCGCCGCCAACACGCGGCGGAGCCGGCGGCTGGCTCGTGGGGACCGATTTGGGATGACAGAAGGCGGCATGCCGCGCTGATCGCTTCGGCCTGTCATGGCCGGCGAGCCAGCGTCTCAGCCTTACGGATGGCTTTCTCGCGCAGCTCCCAAGAGTCGATGGCCTTCTCGGCCCCCTCGCGAGCCATGCTCGCGCTCATTCGGCGCTCTGCCTCGTCGAATGTCGCCTCTGCATCCAGCCTGGCTTTTTCGGCTTCGTCGTCCGCCTCCTTGACTCGCCGGACCGCGAGTTTTATTTGGGGATCGACGTTCTTGGCCTCTTCTTTCGCCTTTTGGTACTGCTGCTTTGCTCTTGGATTGCGCCCGAGGGACGCCTCAGCCTGCAACTCACGGTACGCCCTTTTCAGGTCGTCACTCCAGGAAGCCTTCACCTTCTTTTCCAGATCGCTAAGGGCTTCGACGGCTGCGTTGGCGGCTGCCCGAACTCTTCTTTTCTCCGTGAGCCAGCGCCATACGCCCCAGTCCTTAGCTTCGTTCATCAACGCTTTCGCTTCTTCAACCGGGATAAGCTTCCGCATGCGAGAGACAAGTCCTGTCTCTCCAGCCTATGCAAGATGAAATTCAGAGTCCAGCGGAAAATGACCTTGGTGTACCGCCCGAGCGAATGAGAGACATCACGACACATGAATACCCACTTACACCGCATCCGGAAGTAGTCGAGGTCCTTTGGTTTTTTTCAGGAGCCGACCCGGAACAACCTCAGGCGAATAAAAAGCGAAGATTTTTCTTGACCTCGGTCGAAGCCCGTGATGGAATACTTTGCTGTACCTAACCTTATCAAAGTGGAGGAATGTATGGCGCTGAATGAAACTCTGTTGGTTGATTTTGACCACGAAATGGCGAACACCAGAAAGACCCTCGAGCGGGTGCCGGTGGAGAAGCCCGACTGGAAGCCCCACGAAAGGTCCATGCCGCTCGGCCGCTTGGCCAACCATGTCGCCGATCTCCCAAGCTGGGCGGTCTTCACGATCGAGAAAGATTCCCTGGACATCGCCCCACCCGGTGCACCGCCGTATCAGCCCCCGCCACCGCCGACTTCACGCCAAGAACTTGTGGAGAAGTTCGATAAGCACGTTACCGCGGCGCGCGCCGCCATCGCCGGGGCGAGCGACGCCCACCTGCAGAAGACCTGGACGCTCCTTTTCGGTGGTAAGACTGTCTTCAGCTTGCCGCGCACGGCCGTCCTTCGCACTACGGTGATGAACCACATGATCCATCATCGCGCTCAGCTCGGCGTCTATTTACGACTGAATGAGATTCCGGTGCCGGCGCTTTACGGCCCGTCGGCCGATGAAGGGGGAATGTAGGTTATGAGTGGTCAGTGGTAGCCACGGTCAGTGCCTTTCTGAGCGTGGGCTTTGGGTCCGGCCGATCCCACGGTCGATCAAACCCTGTTTGACCGTGGCTATCCCTCCGTCAACTGACCACCGTAGTCTCAAATGTCGTAGTACAGAGCAAACTCGTAAGGGTGAGGTCGCTGGCCAACAGCCTGGACTTCGTTTTTCATCTTATAGTCGATCCAGGTTTCCAGCAGTTCCTCGCTGAAAACGTCCCCTTTGAGCAGGAAATCATGGTCCTTTTCCAGGGCGCGGAGGGACTCTTCCAGCGACCCGGGCAGGGACGGCACTTTCTTCAACTCCTCCGGTCCGAGATCGTAAATATCCTTGTCGAGAGGCTCGCCAGGGTCGATCTTGTTTTCAATTCCGTCCAGTCCCGCCATCATCATGCCCGCAAAGGCCAGATAAGCGTTGCAGGAAGGGTCGGGAGGCCGGAATTCGACGCGCTTGGCTTTAGCGCTTGCGGAATACAGGGGGATGCGGACAGCGGCACTGCGGTTTCGGCGCGAATAGGCCAGGTTGACCGGCGCCTCGAATCCCGGCACTAATCGCTTGTACGAATTAGTCGTGGGGGCGATCAGCGCCGCGAGCGCGGGTGCGTGTTTCAACAGTCCGCCGATATACCACAGCGCCGTCTGGCTTAACCCGGCGTATTTGTCGCCGGCAAAGAGCGGCTTGCCCTCTTTCCAAAGGCTCTGGTGGGTGTGCATGCCCGAGCCGTTGTCCTGGAAAAGGGGCTTAGGCATGAACGTAACGGTTTTGCCATACTGATGCGCCACGTTTCGGATCACATACTTATAGATCATCATCCAGTCGGCCGATTTCACCAGGGGCTTGAACTGCTGGTCGATTTCCGCTTGGCCTCCCGTAGCTACTTCGTGGTGATGACATTCAATGACCATGCCGGCTTTTTCCATCGTGATGACCATCTCCGAGCGCAGGTCCTGGTAATGGTCCGTAGGCGGGACGGGGAAGTAGCCCTCCTTATAGCGCGGCCGGTAGCCGGTGTTGTCCTTTTCCCGGCCGGAGTTCCAACGCCCTTCTTCGGCGTCAATGAAGTAGTAGCCGTGCTGCTGAGCTTGGTCGAAGCGAATATTGTCAAAGATGAAAAACTCCGCCTCAGCGCCAAAGTAAGCCGTGTCCGCGATGCCGGTGTAGGCCAGGTAGGCTTCCGCTTTCTTGGCGATATG
>DATJKY010000546.1:0-6871 GCA_035490955.1 Terriglobia bacterium
ACGCCGGAAGGGACGTACGTCGAAGTCGTAGAGGTCCGAGATCATCCATGGTTCCTGGGCTGTCAGTTTCACCCTGAATTCAAATCTCGTCCGCTCGCGCCGCATCCGCTCTTTAAGGCGTTCATCGGCGCTGCTTACCAACGGCGGAAAACGAGGCTGGCAGTTCGGGTTGGTTCAATGATGTCCCAACTGCCGCAAAGTGTCAGCGCGGAGGCCGCGGGGCAGTAAAGGCAGCAAAATGCAATTTCAAATGGCAAAGGGCAAAGAGTAAAGGCCAGTGTGTTGCGGGAGGGTGAAATTCCTTTTCATGTCCCATGCCATCCATATCGGCAAGCTCACCCTGGGCGAGGGCCATCCCCTTTTTCTGATTGCCGGCCCCTGCGTGATCGAGAGCGAACGCCACACGCTGCGCATGGCCGAGCGCCTCACCGCCGCGAGCAGGACCCTGAAGATTCCGTTTATCTTCAAGGCGTCGTATGACAAGGCCAATCGGACTTCCCTCGGTTCGTACCGCGGTCCGGGACTCCAGCGCGGGCTGCAGATTTTGGCGCGGGTAAGGCGGGAGTTCGGTCTCCCTGTGCTGACAGACGTGCACGAGGTCTCCCAGGTTCGTCCCGCCGCCGAAGTCTGTGAGGTGATCCAGATTCCCGCCTTCCTCTCCCGGCAGACAGATCTCTTGCTGGAGGCAGGGCGGGCGGGCGTCGTGGTGAACATCAAGAAGGGGCAATTCCTTTCTCCCCACGACGTGCGCAATGCGGTGGAAAAAGTTGCGAGCACTGGTAACCACCGAATCTTGCTGACCGAGCGAGGAGCGTCCTTCGGATACAACAATCTCGTCGTGGACTTCCGAGGCTTGGCGATTATGAAAGAACTCGGTTATCCTGTGATCCTCGACGTCACCCACTCGCTCCAGCTTCCGGGTGGCGAGGGTACCCACAGTGGAGGCGAGCCACGCTTCATCGAGCCGCTGGCGCGCGCAGGCGTTGCGGCGGGGGTCGATGGGTTGTTTCTGGAAGTTCATGACAACCCGGCCCGCGCTTCATCCGACGGGGCCACCGCACTGGATTTGCGTCGCTTTAAGCGGCTCGCGAGCAAGCTTCGCAACTTGGGAGCGTTCGTCCGTAGACTGTGACGGGAGGCAGCGAGTTGCGAGCGGGGAATCGAAATGGCCGCGCGAGTCACGATTCGCCAGTTCGCTACACACCTCGCCCGACAGGAGGCAGCTACCATGCGCGACATCAATGCACCCCGCCCACACTTCGTCGCGCTTCCCGTCATGCTCGCATTGTGGGTCGCACCAGCCTTGAAAGCTCAAAGCAGCAGCGAAATCTCGCAGCTTTTCGAGAAATATCACGCCAAGCAAAACGTCGTTAAGCCACCCCAAGGCATTCTCAAGCATGAGTACTTGGTTCCTGCCGGCCCTTATTTCCAACTTTTCGACTGGGACATGTACTTCATGGGTGTGGCGCTGAGTTACGACGGGGTAGGGAAGCCTGTGGCGACTTCGGTGGAAGACTTTCTGGAAGTCGTCGACGAGAACGCGAACCGGGATGGCTATGCGCCGCGGGAGATTGCACCGGACGCGATTTGGGCGCTGCCGGAGATGTGCAAGCCTTTCCTGGCCCAGGCGGCCCTGCGCGCGTCCCTCACCATGGGTGACTTCGAGTGGCTCCGTCGCGAGAACGGCGCCAGTAAGAAATCCAATTATGTGAAGTTGATGCACACCCTTAACTTCTGGGAGAACACTCGACGCTCTCCTGACGGCTTCTTTCGCTGGCACAATGGAGTCGAAAGCGGCGTCGACAACAACCCTGCGGTTTCTGACAAGCCGGCAGGCGTCAGCGAGGGCGTGGACCTGCAGTGCTACATCTTCCGGGAGTATTTGGCGATCGCGGTGTTGGCACAGAAGCTGGGTAAGAGCGACGATGCGGCCGACCACAAGCAGAAAGCAGAAGCATTGCGCCGGCTGGTTCAGGAAAAGATGTGGTCGGAAGCGGACGGCATGTTCCTGAACATCGACGCCCGCACGGGCAAGCCGGTCCACATCAAAACGTGGACGAACTTTGTGCCCCTGTGGGCCGGGATCGCCACTCCCGAGCAAGCCAAGCGCATGATCGACGAGCACGTGCTGAACCCGAAGGAATTTTGGTGCGACTACGGCATTCGTACGCTCGCGCCGGATGAGCCCCTTTACAATCCGAAATCTGGTTACTGGCGTGGTCCGGTCTGGGTGATTTCCAACTACCTGTTGATGCACGGATTGATGAATTTCGGACGCGGAAAAGAGGCGCAGGAGTTGGCGGAGAGGACGGTGAGTTTGCTGGTCCGCGACTACCACACCACAGGCGGCATGAACGAGTGTTATAACCCTGAAACCGGAGGCCCCACGGCCGGAGGGCATTTCCTGAGCTGGAACCTGCTGGCGGAGCACATGGTGGAGGAGGCAGGGAAGGGAACCGATCCCTCTGCCATCCCCTAGTTGCCGGGAGCGCGGGCGGGCGTCTCGCCCGTGGTTGAGCTGTTGGTTTCGATGAGCAACTCGGGTCGTGGCACACAGGTCCGGTAAGGCAGGAGGTCGGGCGAGACGCCCGCGCTCCCACGGTTCTTATGAGCCTGGACAGCGCCCGTAGAGTGCTGGAAATTGAGGCTAGAGCCCTTAGCGAAGTGGCTGGTCGCTTGGACAAGGGCTTTGAGCGTGCGGTGGATACCCTCTTCGGTTGCCAGGGCCGGGTGGTGGTGACCGGCATGGGCAAGTCAGGCATTATTGGCCGGAAGATTTCTGCAACCTTCTCGAGCACGGGAACGCCCTCTTTTTTCTTGCACGCGGCTGAGGCCTTGCACGGCGACCTGGGGCGGCTCGTCCCTGACGATGTCCTGGTAGCACTCTCCTACAGCGGCGAAACTGAGGAGTTGCTTCGCCTGCTCGATACGGTCAAACGCTTGGGTTTACCATTGATCACGTTGACGGGAAACCGTGCATCGACCCTCGCCCAGGCAAGCGAAGTAGTCATCGACGTCGGTGTCGGGCAGGAAGCATGCCCCCTGGGCCTGGCACCCACTGCCTCCACTACTGCGATGCTCGCCGTGGGCGATGCCCTCGCTATGGCCCTGTTGGAGAGAAAGGGCTTTACTGAAGACGACTACGCCGCCTTGCACCCCGGCGGCGACCTGGGCGTGAAGTTGCGACGGGTGGAAGATGTCATGCACACGGGAGCGCAGGTCCCGCGCGTCAACTCCGCGACTTCGATTCCGGATGTGATCTATGAGATGAGCCGCAAGGGCCTGGGACTCACAACGGTGGTCGAGGAAGGGGATCGACTGGCGGGCTTCATCTCGGACGGCGACCTGAGGCGGTTTTTCGAGCGGCAAGGGGAGCGTGCTCTCGGGCTGACGGCCTCCGAGTGTATGACGCGCGCCCCGGTGACCATCGGGCGCCGTGAGCTTGCCACCGCCGCCCTGCACCTGATGGAATCCCGCAAGATTACCGCCCTGCCCGTGGTCGATCCACAGGGCAGGGTCGAAGGTGTTGTCCACATCCACGATCTGTGGACGACGGAAATGTTCTGAGAGACGCCCGCAGTCAGTTGTCCGTTGTCGTGGTTTTTTGTTGCTTGGGCTTGGTCCTTAGCAAACCCCGATTTACGACGCACGAAGGCCAACGGACGACTCTGATCCCCCTATGACAAAACATGTGCGCGCACGCGCCCGAAAGATAAAGCTCCTGCTGATGGACGTGGACGGGGTCATGACCGATGGGCGCATCTACTATCTGCCCTACGTTCGCGCGACGAGCGGGCCCCGAAGCGGGCGAATGGTGGAGACAAAGACCTTCGACTCGCGGGATGGCCTGGGCCTCCGATTTGCCATGGAGGCTGGACTTAAGACTGGCATCATCTCCGGGCGTGGCTCGCCGGTGGTGGAGTATCGCGCCCGTGAATTGGGTATGCACTTCATCGTGCAGGATGCCCTTGCGAAGCTGCTGCCCTACCAGACGATTTTGCGTCGGGCCGGGCTAAAGGATGAGGAGGTTTGCTACATCGGCGACGACGTTGTGGATCTGCCCGTGCTCAAGCGTGTCGGCCTTGCGGTTGGAGTTGGGAATGGCCACCCTCTGTTGCGCCGCCACGTCCATTATTGGACGCGTTGTCCGGGGGGTATGGGCGCAGTGCGGGAGACGATTGAGTTGATCCTCGGGGCCCAGGGCAAGCTTGACGCCATCGTGAGGAGATACCTCCAGTAGCAAGGCTTGGGGAGGTCGTTCGCGCTGGTACCCCGTGGATCGACTGACCACGCGTAGAGTTGTGTTATGCGACTCAATTACGGGTGCAGGCGACCGATATGAACGATCCTTTCGATCTGCAAAGGTTTGTGAATGCACAGAATCCGGTGTTTGAGAAGGTATGTTCCGAGTTGCGGAGAGGTCGCAAAGAGAGCCACTGGATGTGGTTCGTATTCCCTCAACTCCGAGGTCTGGGTTACAGCTGGATGGCGAACAAGTTCGGTATTTCTTCCCGAGACGAAGCCGCGGCATACCTAGGCCATTCGATTCTCGGGCCTAGATTAAAGGAGTGCACTCAGCTTGTGAACCTTCTGGAGGGACGTTCGATCGAACAAATTTTCGGCTACCCGGATGACCTGAAGTTTCGATCTTCCATGACTCTGTTTTCTTGCGTTGGATCTGACAACGAGGTCTTTGTCGCTGCCTTGCAGAAGTAT
The DNA here is from genome assembly GCA_035490955.1 of Terriglobia bacterium. Taxonomy (GTDB): domain Bacteria; phylum Acidobacteriota; class Terriglobia; order UBA7540; family UBA7540; genus DATJKY01. Next base: position 4,717 of record DATJKY010000546.1, read on the forward strand.
TTTGATGGCCAGCCTGATCCCTTGACTGTTGAACGGCTGTGATCTTGACGGAGGCGACCCGCCAATTCTCTTGGATCAGGACTCCAGGTCCGGTAACTGCTCCGGCGCGAGCAGAATCCGAATGGACCGCGCCTGTCCGGGCACTCTCGCGATCAATCCTTGTTCCTCCAGCCTCAGGATCATGTCGTGCACCGAAGGTGGGGACACCCTAAAGTTACTGCTGAAGATCAGCCTCGGACGGCGCGCGTCTGTGCATCTTCTGGTAGGCGTGAATAAACGCGAGGTACTGTCCTTGCTTCGCGGTATAAGGCGGTCTCGAAGCCAGTGACCCGTCAGCCGACATCTGCCGCCGTTCGTTCTTTGCCATTTACTCCTCCCGAAAAATCCTGGCGCCGAAGCGCGGAACCCAAGTTCGCGGAACAAGCCGTTGGATCTCCAGGAAGAATTTGTTGAAGAGGCGTGGTACCACCAAGCCGCCACCGCGATCCAACGCTTTGAGCGCCTCGGCTACAACCTGCCGGGGCTCCTGCAGGCCGCCGGGAAGCTTCCGGGTTCCGTAATCGCTGGCCTGGAAAAAATTGGTTCGTGTGCCGCCCGGGCAGAGGGTGACAACGCTGATTCCATAGGGGCGAAGCTCCTCCGCCAACGACATAGAGAAACTGGTGACAAACGCCTTGCTGGCAGCATAAACGGCGGTGTAAGGAACCGGCTGGAAGCTGGCTGTGGATGAGACGTTTATTACAGCGCCCTTTCGCTGATCGAGCATGGGAGAAAGAAGGCAATGCGTAAGTTCCATCATGGCATGAACGTTGAGCCGTAACATTTCGGACTGGCGGTCGGGGGAAAGCTTGTGGAACAGGCCCCTTGCCCCGAAGCCGGCATTGTTGACGAGCAGACCTATCTCGAGTTGCCGCTCCTTCAAGGCTGCGGCCAGCCGGCTGGCGGCCCCCGGCGCGCTAAGGTCGAAGGGCAGGGACGCGACCTGGATCCCGTAGGCTGAGCTTAGCTCTTTGGTCAGAGCGGACAACTTCTCTTCTGTTCGCGCAACCAAAACCAAGTTCCACTTGCGCGCCCCCAGAGCCCTGGCAAAGCACTCACCGATGCCACTCGAAGCGCCTGTGACCAGAGCATATCCGGCTTGATTCATGGAACCAGTCTCCTGCGTCACGCTTTCACTTTCATGCTCTTGTTCGCCCTTTTCGTGTAGTCCCGGTTGATGTGGCGATGGCCGCCAGCGGAAAGCTTCTCGGCCTCAGCGCGGGTACGGATTCCTCCGCGAGCGCCGAGCGACGTACAGTTCAGGGCGGCCATAGCGTTAGAAAACTCGAGGACACGAGGCATTCCCCAGCCCGCCAGCAGACCATAGATGAAGGCTCCGTGAAAGACGTCACCCGCGCCAGTCGTGTCGACCGCCTCCACTACGAATCCCGGGGAGTAGATGAACCGACCCTGCCAGAGCATCAGAGCGCCTTCGCGGCCGAGGGTCATGCCTGGCGCTCGTACCCTGTGCTCCCGGACCATCAACTCCAAGACACGAAAAGGGTCAGCCTCGCCGGTGGCGGCGGGCAGGAAGTTGGAAGAGGCTATCAGGTAGTCGACAAGGGGAAAAAGCCTTTCCACCTCTTTGTAAACTGTGTCTAAGTCTGCCACCACCGGAATGTCCGCCCGGCGCGCCCACTGGGCAGCTTGCAGGCAAGCCTCCACGTCACAGCCGTCCAGGTGTAAAACTTTGGTCGAACAAACTGCCTCCTCGCTTAGTTCTGAGGGTAACATGGCGAGGCGCGGGTCGCGGTCCCAGAAGACGGTGCGTTCACCAGTGGCCTTGTCAACGATGATGTAGCCGACTTGGTTGGGCGTCTTGGGTGCTACTCGGGTATGGCGCACGTCCAAACCTTCATTCCGCAAACTGGCCAACTGAAACCGGCCGGCCTCATCGTCTCCCACCTTGCCGATGTAACGTGCCCGCAGTCCCAGCCGCTGGCAGGTGACCAAAGCAGTTGCGACTTGGCCTCCTGCCTGCCGCGACTGGGAGACCACGCGCTCCTTTCCACCCAGGGCAGGGAAGCCGTGAACCAGAATCACCGTGTCGGTGGCGTTGAGCCCCAACCCGACAACATCAACTTGAGATCTACCCAAATTCGAACCCTCCTCCTCG
>DATJKY010000547.1:0-3174 GCA_035490955.1 Terriglobia bacterium
GCTAGAAAGATCTATCCCCGTCCAGTTTTCGCTGGGAGAGGGCCTGGATCTCGGTATGGATGTGGGGTCGCCCATCGACTTCACATACAAGCTGCCGTTCGCTTTCACGGGCAAAATTGAAAAGGTGAACATCAAGCTAGGGCCCGCGGTGACCGACAAGCGCTAACTTGAGCCCGGTGATGACCGGGTACGAGCTTTATGCGGAGTGGGGATCGACACCATTCGACGGCACGCCGCTGTCGGCCAACAGCGGCCATGCAAGCGCACGCTACGGATGCCCAGAAGCGGACATCCGCAGCGGCGACTCTGAGATGGAGGCTATTGCACCGCCATCATTGCTTTCGCAAGCTGATCGTGTAGCCGTTTCTGCTCTTCTGGACTCAAGCTGTGCGGGTCAAGTACTACCGCGAACTTGTTCAGCGTCCCTGTGAACCGGAACGGCATCTTTTCGGCGTATTCCTCCAACACCGGGGTACCCGTGTCCTCTCCCACGTCGAAGGTCTCATCGAGAGAGAAGCGGACCGCTATCGTCTGAGGAATCTTCACTTCGCCAGCCGGCTTTTCGTCTACGAGCAACGTCGCGGTCGCGCCCTTGCCGGCGCCGCCCCCATCGTATTTGAAGACGACTCGAAGGACGTGATTGCCCGGGCTCAGCACCTGGGTGGCCTGAATCTTGAACTTGTGATTCGGCTGATTGGAGAGTGCATAAGCAAAGAGCGGCTTGCTCTGTTGCAGGAGTAGCACCCAGCCGCCGAAACGGCCACCTATCGTCGCGATTACGCCGTTAGCTCCGTCCTTGGGAATGTCTACTTCGGCAGCGATCGTCCACGATCTGTTCTTGAAGTCCGGGGCCGAACCCTCCGGGATTCGCTTCATTCCCGGGAAATACACATACTCGCTGCGGCCTCGCGTCAGACTCGGCCGAATGGACGGATCGGCGCGTGACGAGAAACTTGAGTCGAGCGGGTAAACATTGAACTTCTTTGCCTCGACGTCGAAGGCGGCCTGCAGCTCCTTGAGCTTGTCGGGGAATTTCGCCGCCAGGTCGTTCGCTTGGCTGAAATCCTCGTTGATGTTGTAGAGCTCCCACTTGAAGTCATCGGGGTTGGCTTCCGATCCCGAAACCGTGACCCACGGCAGCCGCAGCGGAGTCGTGCTTGCCATCCAGCCGTCTTTGTAGATCGCCCGATTCCCCACGAGTTCGAAGTACTGGGACGTATGGCGCGTTGGGGCCTTGGCTTCGCCGAATGTGTAAGCGACGCTGGTCCCATCGAGCGGCTTCTGGGGGATGCCGTATAGCGAAGACGGGGGCTTGATGTCCACGGCCTCGTAGATCGTGGGCACGATGTCGATCACGTGACAGAACTGCTCACGCAAGCCACCCTTGTCCTTGATTCGCGCCGGCCACGAGATAACCATTCCGTTGCGGGTGCCGCCGAAATGTGATGCGACCTGCTTGGTCCATTGCATCGGTGCATCCATCGCGTGCGCCCATCCGACCGGATAGTGGTTGTAGCCCATCGGGCCACCCAACTCGTCAATCATCGAGAGCATGAAGGGAAGGCTCTCCGGGACTCCATTGCCGCAAGTGGCGACTTCATTGGTGGTGCCCTGCAGACTTCCTTCGGCACTCGCGCCGTTATCGCCCATCATGAAAATGACGAGCGTGTTGTCCGCCTGGCCGGATTGATCCAGAGCGTCGAGGAGGCGTCCGATGTGATGGTCGGCGTGTGACAAAGCGCCCGCGTAGACCTCCATCATGCGCGCATACAGACGCTTCTGATCCGCCGACAATGAATCCCATGCCGGTAGCTGCTCCGGTCTCTTGCTCAGTTTGGTCTCCGGTGGGACAACCCCGAGCTTGATCTGACGCGCAAGGGTCTCGTCACGGACCTTGTCCCATCCCTGATCGAATTTGCCCTTGTATTTCGCGATCCAATCCTTAGGAGCATGGTGTGGCGCGTGGGCGGTGCCGGTGCAGTAATACAGCAGCCAGGGCTTTTTGGGAGCGACCGCGTGTTGCATCTGCATCCATGCAATCGCTTTGTCCGCGAGGTCTCGATCCAGTATATACGTGGGGTCCCCGAGGTACGGCTCTATAGGTGTGGTGTTCTCATACAACGCCGGGTGCCACTGATCGCTGTCACCACCGATAAAGCCGTAGAAGTACTCGAAGCCGAGACCGTTCGGCCACAGGTCGAATGGCCCCGCTTGGCTCGACATCCAGTCGGGAACGTTGTGCATCTTGCCAAACCAAGAGGTGTTGTAGCCGTTCTCCTTGAGGACCGCGCCAACCGCGCCGCAGCTCTTGGGAACCACGGAGTTGTACCCGGGGTAGCCGGTCGCAAACTCGGTAATAACTCCGCTCGCGACCGAGTGATGGTTCCGTCCTGTGATCAGCGCCGCCCGCGTAGGTGAGCACAACGCGGTCGTATGCCAGCAGTTGTAGCGAATACCCCGGTCCGCAACCCGCTGGAAATTCGGAGTCTGGATCGGACCGCCGAAGACGCTCGTTGCCCCGAAGCCCACATCGTCGGTCAGGATCAGTAGGATGTTCGGAGCCCCGGCGGGAGCCTCGACGCCCTTCGGAAAGTCTGGCTTCGAATCCTTTACGGTGCGTCCGATCGTCCCGTTAAAGGGGGAGTCTGGTTTCGGTAACGGTTCGCCGTTTGACGGGGTCCCTTGAGTCGAGTCCTTGGCGCCCATGGCATTCTCCCGGTGCAATCAAACTGAAGGGTGGAATAGTGCGATGACGGCGGAGCGCAATAAATTGGGCGTTGGTCCTACTTGACCCGGCAAGTCATAGCGTAGACGCAAGCTACACAAGAGAGCTGCTCAGGAAACCGGCGCGCGCGTCCGCGGACACTTACATTCGTGCCACCCAGAGCGGACATTGGCCGAGGGCGGCTCAGGGTCGAAAGCGCCTCTTCCTGCGCCTATTCCCGAGTGAGCGGCGTGCGGTCCCTCGCTCCCTTGGAGCGTTCACGCAGCCGTACCGGCTGCAACGGTTCTCCCCGCTCGATGTCGTCAGCAAGCGCGCTGCGGACCTGTGAGACAAAACGCCGTTGATCCTGTGGATCCCGGAGGGCTCTCGAGGCTAGCTCGGCCGCTCGCAGGTTCAGATAGGTTCCCGCAAGTTCGGGGTGCTCCCGCACCGCCTCTCGAGGTCCCAGT
>DATJKY010000548.1:0-8366 GCA_035490955.1 Terriglobia bacterium
AGCCCGTCTTCGATCGGCGCCAAACCGCAGTAACCGCCCGGAAAGAAATACATCTCTACCGCATCGCTGGGCGGAACTCCAGTAAAGTGTGCCTTGGCGCCCAGCCAGGGCGCGGTCGTAAGCCGGTCTTGAGGAGGCGAAGGAAAACCCTCCAACGACCACCAGCGGCCGCAAGCCACGAGCACCATGCGCGCGCTTCGACGGGTGCCCTTGGCAGGCTCGACCGACCACAGTTTTCGGTTGGGAAGATTGGTGCTCGGTGTCACGGGAAGGCGGTCCGCGGCCCCCAACTCCGTTCCTCCGACCCGAGAACTCCCCACATCCGCCCTACACCTCACGACGCGGCGAATCGCCGTTCCCTCACAGGTCTCAGCGCCGCTACTGATTAACGCTTGCCACAGAGCTTCGTCCAGGACGAAACGGGAAAGGCCGCGCGCAGGTGAGGGCAGGGCGAAACTATACCTGCGACCGCCCCGAGCAATGAATTCCGCCCTGCGGATGACTGCGCCGCGGGCCATAACTGTGGGAATCTGCCGCTGCAGCCAGGGAAGCGATTCGGCAGAAACAAACTCTCCGCACACCTTGTGCCGGGGGAAGCGGCCGCATTCCCAGATCGCCACTTGCAAGCCGCGACGCGTTGCCTCGAGCGCTGCGGCCACGCCGGCGGGCCCACCACCAATGATGGCAAGGTCAAGTGGGAGCGGATCCGGTGCCCCTCGTTCCATAATCTAAGTACTGCCTTTCATAGGTACGATCTTAGCAAAAACAGTCCTCTCCTTTTGGGAAAGGGGCACCCGCGGCGGGTTTTTCCACAGCGTTAAACCGAGCCGGAAGGGTACCAATCGTCTCACCTCAAAGTCGGTGAAGCCTGCCTCCGCCGCTATGGCAGCGAGCTCATTGCGGGTGTAGGCTTGTCGCACGCTGGCCGGGGCGTCGTGACGTGTGATAGGGCTGCGCGAGAACCACGGCACGTAGCGAATGAACAGGTATGGCAAGGGGTGGCGCTCCGGATCATTGATCATCACAGCCTCACTAGCGATAGCCGCCATCCCGCGCAAAAGCTGCTTGGCCGGCTGGTCAGAGAAATGGTGGAAGAACAAATTGCACATCACCACGTTGAAGCTGCCGCCGGCGAAGGGCAAGGCTAACGCGTCTGCCACCACGGGTTGCGGCGCGCCGGCCGCCTTAAAATTGTTTGGCAGGTGGCTCAGGCAGCGGTCAAGCACCGTGAACTCCGCCTGTAACCCGCGCCGCCGAAGCTCCATCTGCAGTTGGCCGGCTAGGCGAGAATCTCCGGCGCCGACATCGAGGACGCGCACCGGATGAACCCCGGCGCGGGCAAAGAAATCCTCCAGCAGTCGCAGGCTGGCCGAAACACCTCCCAGCCAACGGTTGATCCGCCACAGGTCGTCGAGGCTATCGCGGATCTCACGGCGCGTACCGCGGTCTTCGTCCAGCAGTTCGGAACAAGTGATGCGGCGCATGGGCCCTTCTCCGAGCTTCTGATCTTCGATTGGCGATTGTCGATTGAAGTCCTTCAGCTTGCCAGTTTTTCAGTTTCTCAGGCAGACCAAAGGACTGAGAACCTGAGAGACTGACAACCTGAAAGTCGACACTCGCAAATCGAAAATCGTCACCGCTAGGTCGCCCGCGACACCACCAGGGCGGAGTTCTTTGAGCCAAAAGCGATGCAGTTGCAGATGGCGTGCTCGATTTCCGAGGGTCGAGCTCGGTGCGGAACATAGTCGAGATCGCAGTCGGGATCCGGGGCATCGAGGTTCAGAGTCGGGGGCAGGCAGTTGTCGCGCATCGCCAGTAGTGTCGCCGCCACACCTGCAGCGCCGCAGGCTCCCTGGGGATGTCCGATGAGCGACTTGAGGGCGGAAGCGGGCACGCGGTAAGCCCGCTGGCCCAGGGTCAGTTTCAGTGCGCGCGTCTCGACCCGATCGTTGAGCACGGTTGAAGTACCGTGCAGATTGACATAGTCGACCTCGGCCGGGCCAATCCCGGCTTGCTCCATTGCCATGCTCATGGCACGGGCGGGTTCCTCCGCCGTTTCTTCCAGACGAACCCGGTGGAAAGCCTCGCAGGTCGAGGCATAGCCGCTGATCTCCCCATAGATTTGCGCGCCGCGGGCGACAGCGCGTCCGTACTCCTCCAGCACTAACATCCAAGACCCTTCGCCCAGCACAAAGCCGTCGCGGTCGGCGGAGAAGGGACGGGATCCACGCTCCGGCGCGTGGTTCCAGGAAGGAGTCATAATACGCATGGCACTGAAAGCCTTCATGATCAGAGGGGAGATAGGTGCGTCTGCCCCTCCGCATAGCACAACATCTGTCATGCCGCAACGGATGTTTTGCGCCGCGTAGCCGAGGGCGTCGGTCGAGGAGGTGCAGCCGGTGGAGATCACGTGGCTGAACCCGCGAAAACCAAAGTGCATGGAGATCTCGCTGGCCAGGGTACCGATGGTCGCGGAAGGGATGGTATAGACGCTGCACTGGCGCACTCGACCGGAAAAGTACAGGGCGAACTGGCGCTCGACAAACTCCTGGCCTCCGCCCCCCGAGCCCAGCAGGACGCCGATGCCACGCCGCTCGTCAAGCGACATCCCGGCGGGCTCCAGGCCAGCGTCTTCCACCGCTTCGCGCGCGGCGGCGATCGCCAGCGGCACGGTCCGGCTCACGTTGTCCGCGTCCTTGGCGCTGATGTAGCGCAGCGGGTCGAAGTCGATAACCTGGCCGGCGATCTGGACGCTGAGGTCTGCCGCGTCGAACGAGGTGATGCGCCGCACGCCGCTTTTGCCTCCGCAAGTGGCCGACCAGAATGCTTCTCGCCCGATGCCATTCGGACTGACGGCGCCTATGCCGGTCACTACAACACGACGTGTCATGGTTACCCTCGACCTTGAACTGCATTTTAGCATGCTTGGGGCTCGACGCAATCAGCAGCTCGTCTGGCGCCCGGGGACGGGTGCGAGGTCAAGTGGCGAGCACCTGCGTCACCTGCGTTTGACTCTGCCCGGCGGTGGATTGATACTAGCCAGGAGGCCAAATCCGGTCGGGCCACACCCGATTCGGTCCAGGTTCAACTTGGCACAGTTTAGACGAATCCTCCATTCGGCCAACCCTCGATTCGCGCGACTTCCGGCCCTGCGACTGGGAATTGTAGTGCTGCTTGCTGCCAGTCTCCTGATGCCGCGTTCCGGCGTCCGAGCCGCTGCTCCACAGCAGCCTGAATCACCTGAGATGCGTACCGAGGAGACCCGGCAAAGCTTTACCCTCAAGGCGCAGCGCAACGAAGTGCTAGTGCGCGTAGTGGTGCGCCAGGGTGGCGGCAAGGCCGTCGGCACCCTCAGCAAGGACGATTTCCGCCTCTTCGACAACGGCAAGCCACAAGCGATCACCGTCTTCTCGGTGGAAAGCAACAGCATGGCCGCGGCGAGCAGTGAAGCCGCAAAGCCCAGTGCACCTGCTCCGGAACCCCAACCCGAACTCAAGCCCTCTCCGGCCACCGCCCAGCGCTTTGTGGCTTTCTATTTTGACGACATCGTGATGTCTTTCGAAGATCTGGCGCGAACACGCGATGCCGCAGAGCGCTACCTGCACTCGTCCGTGCAGCCAACAGACCGCGCGGGCATCTTCACTTCCTCAGGCCTTGGGGACCTCGATTTCACTGGCGACCATGACAAGCTGCGCGAGGCGCTGGCAAACCTCAAACCTCACCCCGCGGCCGTCCGGCCGGAGTCGGGGTTGGACTGCCCGCCGCTGAGTCCCTACGAAGCCTACCTGATTGTCGAATTGCACGACCAGCAGGAGCTCGAAATCGCCACCCTGAAGGTCATCCAGTGCGCCTGCGGCGGCGACCCCACGCGCTGCCCGGACCCACAGCAGCAGGCTCAGTCGAGAGCTATGGTCATCTGGAACGGCAACGAAATGCAGTCCAGGCAGTCCCTACGCGTGCTCACGAGCCTGGTAAGGCGTCTTGCGCTACTGCCCGGGCAACGCACCATCCTGTGGGTTTCGAAAGGATTTCTGGCCATCACCTTACATCAGGAAGTGGCCGAGCTCGCGGACCGCGCCCTGCGCAACCGCGTGGTGATCAACGCCCTGGACGCGCGCGGCCTCTATGCCATGGTACCCGGAGGCGATGCCACGCAATCGAGTGATGTGCCGCTTTCTCCAGTCACCGGCTTTAGCAGTGGGCCGGCGGCGTCCGCGAGATTGGTGAGTATTCAGAGCACAGGCCAATCGATGAACGCCGATGTGATGGCGGAGGTCGCGCAAGAAACGGGCGGCGTCTTCTTCCACAACAACAACGACTATGACACTGGCTTCCGTCAGGCAGGCGCTCTGCCCGAGTTCTCCTACCTGCTGGGATTCTCGCCACAGAACCTGAAGTACGACGGGAAATACCACAAGCTGAAGGTCGAGTTGACGGGCGCCAGGAGTTACACCGTGCAGGCGCGTCGCGGCTATTACGCCCCAAGCCAAGCGCCCGACGCGCCGGAGCGCATAGAGGAAGAGATCCAGCAGGCTGTCTTCTCGCAGGACGAATTGCGGGAGTTGCCGGTTGAGATTTCAACCCAGTTCTTCCAGGCCGGAGATCAGGGGGCAAAGCTGTCGGTCGGGGCTCGTGTGGACGTCCATTCTCTGCACTTTCACAAGGCAGAGGGGCGGAACGTCGATGACCTCACCACGGTCGTGGCGGTGTTCGACCGCGACGGGAACCTGGTGGACGGGAAGAAGAAGGTGGTTAAGCTGCGCCTTCGCGACGCCACTCTGGAGAAACTAGCTCAGTCGGGCTTGGGCACGAAAACGGCGTTTGATGTGAAACCGGGCACATACCTGGTGCGGGTGGTCGTGAGGGACAGCGAGTCCGGCCAACTCTCAGCCCTGAATCGCGCCGTGGAGATTCCCTACTGAGCTGCCGGCTCCTTCCTTGTTCATCGCCAAGACAGGCCCCTTTCAACCGTGCATGTGCTATGATTTTCCCCCCAGGAGGTCTGCATTTGCGCCGTTTTGCTTTTGTGCAGCTGGATGTGTTCAGCGCGAAACCGCTGGAGGGAAATCCCCTCGCCGTGTTCACTGACGGCCGCGGGCTCAGCGACGCTGAGATGCAGGCGTTGGCGCGCGAGATGAATCTCTCTGAGACGACTTTCATCTTGTCCCAGAGCGCCGCCGTCGAGGACCGCCGCGGGGTGCGCGTGCGCATCTTCACTCCCCAGGAGGAGTTGCCGTTCGCTGGCCATCCGACCTTAGGAACCGCCATGGTGTTGCGCGAGCTGGGTCGAGTGAGGCCCGCGCGAGAGCACCAAGCAGGGCGATCGAGAACTACCGGTCCCGCGCGCGGGACCGGCGCTGCAAGGGCTGAAGAAGAAGTCCTGCTACACCTCAATGTTGGCAGAATCCCCGTCACGTTTCGCGAAGAAGATGGCAGGCTCTTCGGTGAAATGCGCCAGCGCGACCCGGAGTTTGGATCCATCCACGACCGTAAGACTGTGGCTCGCTTGGTTGGATTGAGAGCCACGGACATCGCCTCGGATCTGCCTATCCAGACGGTCTCCACGGGAGTGGCCTTTGCCATCGTGCCGGTGAAGTCCTGCCAGGCGCTCAGCGAGCTTCAACTCGATTGGAAGACCGTCAACGGTTATCTGCAGGGAAGCAGTGATGCGCAGTTCTTCTATTTCGTGACGAGAGAAACAAAAGATCCGGCGGCCCGCCTGCACGCCCGCATGATCTTCTACAACGGCGAAGACCCCGCCACCGGCTCGGCGGCGGGATGTGCGGCGGCCTGGATGGTGCGGCACGGGGTCGCGCAGCCCGACGAGCGCGTGCTCATCGAGCAGGGCATCGAAGCCAGGCGCCCGAGCCGCATCTTTGTGCGCGCCGGTATGAAAGGCGACCGCGTCACCAACGTGCGCGTGGGTGGGCACGCGGTGGAAGTCCTACGCGGCGAAGTCGTTCTTTAGTTTAGCAGGCTAATGAAAAAGTATTGTGGCGCGCTCCGGAAGGGCGGGGCTTCCGCCCCGCCGCGAAGCACGCCTCAACATTTTCAACAAATTTGTGGTTGGGGGCGTCGGTACGACGGGCTGAAGAGAGTGTGTGAAAACTACTGGTTCTGCATCAGGGCACGCCTTCAGGCAGCCTTCAGGCGTGCCCAACGCCGCCATCTTATGACCCAACGCCTTCATTTCTAAGAGCCATCTCTCCGCCTGATGAACGGAAAGGCTGAGCCTTTCCGCACAGCAGGCGGCGCAGCCGCTGAAGAAGGCAGTTTTCACACAGACTCTTTAGGTCCTGAATAGCGTTCTTCAGCAGGCTGTTAAATTTTAAATTAATTCAATCTAAAGGAGGTCCTATGGCGGAATCGGCAGTGTCTGCACCACTCGACCATGAAAAGGTCGAAAAATTCGTGGTGAGATTGGTGGACGATATAGGGACAGCCATGCGCGGTGCCCTGTGCTACATCGGAGACAAGCTCCGGATCTTTAAGGCGATGGCCAAGACGGGCCCCGCCACCCTGGACGAACTAGCCCGCTATACCGGCTTGAACCCTCGGTACCTGCAGGAGTGGCTGGGAGCTATGGTCACTGCGAGCTATATCGAATACAGTCCAGAAACGGGCCGCTATTTCCTGCCACCGGAGCATGCGGCGCCGCTCGCCGACGAGGCTTTTCCCTACTTCGTCGGCGGGTTTCTGGAAATGATCGTACCCACCGTCAGCGTTGCGCCCAAGGTCGCGGAGGCCTTCCGCACGGGAAAGGGCGTCGACCAGAACGATTACTCGCCCGAGATGTTCGAGTCCATTGAGCGCGGCACAGCTCCTTGGTACCGCAACCAGCTTATCCAGAAGTGGCTTCCGACGATGCCCCAGGTAGTCCAGGCGCTCGAAGCGGGTGGAAGCGCGCTCGACGTGGGCTGCGGCAGCGGCCGCGCCGCGATCACCCTCTCCAAGGCGTTTCCAAAAGCGCGCGTGTTTGGCTACGACTACCACGCTCTTTCCATCGGCCGGGCGATCGCCAACGCGGACGCTGAATCGGCCAACGCCTATTTTCATGTAGTAGACTGCGTGAAACTCCCCGCCAACGAGTTCGACTTCATCAGCACCTTCGACGTCGTCCATGACTCCGTGGACCCGGTCGGCCTCATGAAGTCCGTCCGCCAGGCGCTGAAGAAGGACGGCACGTATCTGATGCTCGAGATGAACTGTTCACCAAGACTCGAAGAGAATGCTAACCCAGTCGGCAGATTCCTCTATGCAGTCAGTACGCTCTACTGCATGACTACTTCGCTGGCGCACGATGGCGCCGGAATCGGCGCTGCGATGGGCGAGCTCAAGGCGCGGGATCTGGCATCGCAGGCCGGATTCAGCCAGTTCCGCAAGCTGCCGATCGATGACCCCTTTTCGGTGCTTTACGAGCTGCGGCCCTGAACAAGGTCCCTTCTCGGTACTTCGATGAAACCTTCTGCCTAGGAGGCAACCATCAACAGGATGCGACTGCCGTGGATAGCCAAAACGCTGACGACCGTCGCGGTTCTGTGCGGTGTAAGTGGAACTCTGCTCGCTCAGAGCATGCAACTGGCGGCCACACCGCCCATGGGCTGGAACAGTTGGAATCACTTTGCCTGTAAAGTCAGCGACGCCGTCGTCCGTGCCGCTGCCGATGCCATTGCCAGCAATGGAATGAAACAAGCCGGATACATCTACGTCAATATCGATGATTGCTGGCAAGGCAAGCGCAACGAAAAGGGCATTATCCAACCCAATGAGAGGTTTCCGGACATGAAGGCGCTGGCCGACTACGTGCACAGCAAGGGACTGAAGCTGGGGATCTACTCTTCGCCCGGACCCCTGACTTGCGCCAAGTACGAGGGCAGTTACGGCCACGAAGAACAAGACGCGCAGACATACGCCGGCTGGGGCATGGATTACCTGAAGTACGACTGGTGCAGCGCGGCGAAAGTATACAAGCCGAGCGAAATGCCGGCTGTCTACAAGAAGATGTACGACGCCCTCAAACGCGCCGGACATCCCATCGTCTATAGCCTGTGCCAATACGGCATGGAGCAGGTGTGGGAATGGGGAGCGTCTGTGGGCGGGAACCTTTGGCGCACCACCGACGACATCAGTGACAACTACGAGAGCATGTGTTTCATCGGCTTTGGCCAGAATGGGCTGCAGAAGTTCGCCGGACCCGGGCACTGGAATGACCCCGACATGCTCGAGGTCGGCAACGGCAAAATGACCAAAGACGAGTATCTTACCCACATGAGTTTGTGGTGCATCCTGGCCGCGCCGCTGCTCGCCGGCAACGACCTCTCCAAAATGACTCAAGCCACCTTGGGGATTCTCACCAATCCCGAGGT